>NZ_JBXAGC010000027.1:0-66785 GCF_058793725.1 Acidovorax sp. GW835-FHT14B10 | reverse complement strand
GGCCATCTGTCTGTCCTGCGCCGAGTGAAGGTCGGCTCAGGTTTGGAGTTTACTTAATTTACGGATAAATCCTAAGTATCGGGCGTCGGTCGCGCAGTGGAAGTCCGAGCTGGCCATGTTGCGCCGGATGGATGAGGCCATGGCGGCGGAGCTGGAGCGCGTGCTCGACAGCGGCGGCGCGGCAATCGGGCGCGGCGGGATCGCGGCGCAGTACGAGTCGCCGCGGTCGCGTCAGGTGCCGGCGCCGCGCATGCTGTCGCGCAACAGCCGCGCCGCGGCGGCCGGGTCCGTCGCCGCGCACAGCGCGCTCACGACGGCCACGCCGTCGGCGCCCGCGGCCATGACGGCGGCGGCGTTGCCCGCGTGAATGCCGCCGATCGCGACCAGCGCTCGCGCGGTGCGCGCGCGGATCTCGCGCAGGCCATCGAGTCCCAGGGCCGGCGCGGCATCCGCCTTGGTCCCGGTCGCGAACACCGGGCTGATCCCGTAGTAATCGACTGGCGCGAGTTCGGCGGCGGGCAGTTGCGTCAGCGCCTCGATCGACAGGCCGATGAGCGCCCGCGGCATGAGCCGGCGCACGTCCTGCGGCGGCATGTCGCTCCGGCCGACGTGCACGCCGTCGGCGCCGCAGGCCAGCGCCACGTCGACGCGGTCGTTGATGATCAGCGGCACGCCGCGCGGCGCGAGCAACGCCTTCAGCGCGCGCGCCCGTTCGACGAAGGCCCGGGTGTCCAGTGCCTTTTCGCGCAGCTGGACGCAGCTCACGTCCCCGCGCGCGGCGGCCTCGACGACCGCGAGCACGCCGCGCTCGCCGCACAGCGCGCTGTCGGTGACCAGGCACAGGCGCAGGACGTCGATCCGGAATTCCACGGCGCGATCAGGCGCGCAGCGCCAGCTTGAGCCGGGACGCGAAGGCCTCGCGCTCGAGCAGTTGTAGGCCGTCGAGCAGTTCGATCTGCAGCCGCCCCACGCCCGCGCCGGCGGCCTGGGTGCGCTCGACGGCCAGTTCGCCGACGACGCCGAGGCAGGCCATCGCCGACACCGTGGCGCGCCAGGCATCGGGCTGCACGGCGGCGAACGCACCCACCAGGGCGCTGGCGGAACAGCCCACGCCGGTCACGCGCGTCATCCAGGGATGGCCGTTCGAGAGCATGGCCCAGCGGCCCGACGCGTCCACCACATGGTCTTCGGCGCCGCTCACGCACACCACGCCGCCGATGTCGCACGCCAGCGCCTTGGCGGCGTCCACCGCCTCGCTCGACGACGCGCCGCTGTCGACGCCCCGCGTCTTCGCCGCCAGGCCGGCCACGCTCATGATCTCGGAACCGTTACCGCGCACGATGTTCGGCGCGCCCGCGCCCATCAGCTCGGCCAGCGCGGCGTTGCGATACGGCGTGGCGCCGGCGCCCACCGGGTCCAGCACCACCGGGATGCCGCGGGCGCGGCCGGCCAGCAATGCGGTCTTCATCGCCCGGATCCAGTCCGGCTCGAGGGTGCCGATGTTGAGCACCAGCGCCTGCGCGATGCCGACCATGTCCGCCACCTCTTCCTGGGCATGCGCCATGACGGGCGAGGCGCCCACTGCCAGCAGGGCGTTGGCGTTGTAGTTCATCACCACGAAGTTGGTGATGCTGTGCACCAGCGGCGCTCGCTCGCGCACCGCCTGCAGGTCGGCCCACGCGGCGGCGGCATCGATCGGGTTGTGGCCCATCCGGACATCCTTCTGGCAAGCGGGTCGGCTGGCGGAAGGCGCAGGCTGCGCATCGCTTCCCTCCGCTGGCACGACCCAGTTCAGGTTCAAAGGGTATTTCTCAGTCGGCGCTGGCGCCGACACCCCTAGCTTTTTTCCGGGCGGTGCCCGGCTGGTCGCGATTATCCCTGGAGCGCGTCGGCGGGCTCCTCGGACCGCACCCGCGCCGCGGGCAGCTCGATCGAAAACGTGGACCCCGCGCCCGGCCGGCTCTCGATCTTCAGCTCGCCGCCGTGGCGCTGGGCCACGTGCTTGACGATGGCCAGGCCGAGGCCGGTGCCGCCGGTCTCGCGCGAGCGGCTTCGGTCGACCCGGTAAAAGCGTTCGGTGAGCCTGGGAATATGCTCCGGCGCGATGCCCGGCCCGGTGTCGCGCACCGAGAATTCCAGCCGCCCTTCTTCGGCCAGCTGGGCGCGCACCGCGACGCTTCCGCCGTCGGGCGTGTAGCGCACCGCGTTGCTTACGAGGTTGGAGAAGGCGCTGGCGAGTTCGGTGGCCACGCCGCTGATCCGGGCGCGTGGCGCCGGCTCGAAGCGCAGGTCGAGCGTCTTGCCCAACGCGGCGGCGACCGAACGGGCATCCTGCTCGGAGGGTGTGCAGAATTTTGTGTAAACGGACAATTCCACGCGGGCGCAAGCCCGCATGTCCGCAAACACCATGGCCCCCAAGAAACACGACGTCCCCGAAGAACTACTGGCCGGCTTGCTGGCCAACTACAAGAAGCCTGAAGACCTGATTGGTGAGAACGGCCTGCTCAAGCAACTGACAAAGCTGCTGGTCGAGAAAGCGCTGGACGCCGAGCTAACCGAGCACCTGGGCCACGAGCGCCACGAAGCCGTCGCCAACGCCAGCGGCAACACCCGCAACGGCAAGAGCAGGAAGACCCTCAAGGGCGAGTTCGGCGAACTGCCTATCGAGGTTCCGCGTGACCGCCACGGCAGCTTCGAGCCACAGCTCATCCCCAAGCACCAGGCTCGCTGGAGCGGCTTCGACGACAAGATCATCTCGCTGTACGCCCGCGGCATGACGGTGCGCGAGATTCAAAGTCACCTGCAGGAGATGTATGGCACCGAGGTCTCGCCCAGCTTGATTTCATCGGTGACCGATGCGGTGGCCGACGAGGTCAAAGCCTGGCAGGCACGGCCGCTCGAAGCCATCTATCCCATCGTTTACCTGGACTGTATCCATGTGAAGGTGCGCGAGGGCGCAGTGCGCGTCAAGGCGGTGTACCTGGCCATCGGCATCACCATGAACGGGGAGAAGGAGGTGCTGGGCCTGTGGCTGGCCCAGACAGAGGGTGCCAAGTTCTGGCTGCAGGTGGTGACCGAATTGCGCAACCGGGGCGTGCAGGACATCTTCATCGCCTGTGTCGATGGGCTCAAGGGCTTTCCCGAGGCCATCGAGGCCGTGCTCCCCAAGGCGGTGGTGCAGCTGTGCGTCGTGCACATGGTGCGCCACAGCCTGAACTACGTGTCGTGGAAAACGCAGGAAAGAGGTGGCCACCGATTTGAGGCGCATCTACCAATCGGCCACCGCCGAGGAGGCCGAGCTGCGCCTGGGTGAGTTCGAGGCCAAGTGGGATGCCGAGTACCTGCCCATTGGCCAGTCCTGGCGCAGGAACTGGAGCCGCTTGACCCCGTTCTTTGACTACCCGCCTGAAATCCGCAAGGTCATCTACACCACCAATGCCATCGAGTCGGTGAACATGGGCTTGAGGAAGCTGACGAAGAACCGGGGTTCGTTCCCAAGTGACGAGGCGCTGACCAAGCTGTTTTATCTGGCCCTGCGCAACATCAGCCAGAAGTGGATCATGCCTATCCGCAATTGGAAAGCTGCGCTGACCCACTTTACCATTCAGTTCGCAGACCGCATCTCTGTCAACTGAAGTCCGACCCGTTTACACAAAAAATCGGACACGCCCGGCCGAGGGCAGGGCGCTGCAAACTGGAGGGGGGGATGGCTCGCCCCCTAATGCGAACTCCCTCGCGTGCTCATTTCGAGTGCGGTGCCTTGGAAGCGGGTACGAATCTTTCAGGCCGGTGATCCGCAACGAAGCCATTTCGGTTCGGCATCTGCACCTGGGGTAGCGTGCTGGCATCGAGCGTGGCATCGGGGCCGACGATCTTCGCCTCCGAGAGGATGTAGGCCGAGATGGCATAAACCTCGTCATTGCTCAGACTGCCTGGTGTGTACAGAGGCATTGCACGCTTGACATAGTCGAACAGCGTAGTTGCATAGGGCCAGTAACTTTCGATTGTCTTCACGGGCGCCTTCTTGGCGTCGCTGTTTACCAGGCTGCCGCGACCACCGATGAGCTTGTCTCCGATGCCACCCTGTAACTTGTCGCCATGGCAGGCCACGCACTGTGCCTCATAGATCGCTTTTCCCTGCATGACTGAACCTGATCCGAGTGGCAGACCGCGCCCATCGGGCAGCGGCGAGACAAAGGTCTTCAATTCGTCGGCGGTCGCCAGGCTGCCGATGCCGAACCCCTCGGCGGCGGTGTTACCCGCCGCGAAGCACGAACTGGTGAACAGACAGAAAGCGGCGAAACGAACTCCGCGCTCAATAGTGGTGGACATTGGAGACCTTTCCGTCATTCGCGACCTGCCAGCTCTGGATGGCATTCAAGTGATAGATGGAGCCGATCGGACCATTCAGTGCGCCGCCCCGCGCGGCAATCAGCTGCCCGAGTGTGGGTTGCACGTAGCCCGTGTCGTCAGTGCAGCGACTTTGCAGGATGGCCGCCTTGCCATCCCAGCGCCAAGGAAGTCGAAAACGCGTGTGGCAAATGGGCAGAACAGGGCCCTGCAGCGCTGCCGTCTTCCAGGTCGCGCCGCCGTCGGTCGAAACCTCTACCTTCCTGATGGCTCCGCGACCGGACCATGCCAATCCAGTGATTTCCAGAAAACCAGGCCCGTCAAGCTGCATCTCACCGGACGGCGAGGTGATGACGGACTTGGCATCCATCTCGAACGAAAACTGCACCGCCTTGCCATCGGGCATCAGATCTGTGTATTTGGAGGTCTCCTCGCGCGTCATGAAGGGCGTATCGGAGACCTCGATGCGGCGCAGCCACTTGATGTGGGTGTTTCCTTCGTAGCCCGGCACGATCAACCGAAGTGGATAGCCCTGCTCGGGTCGAAGCGCTTCTCCGTTCTGGCCGTAAGCCACCAGACAGTCCTTCAGTGCTTTGGCCATGGGGATGCTGCGGGTCATTACCGAGGCGTCGCCGCCTTCGGCAAGTAGCCATTTGGCATTGGTGCGCAGACCCGCTTCACGCAGTACCGTGGCCAGAGGCACTCCAGTCCATTCGGAACATGAGGTGAGACCATGCGTGCCCTGCACAGTCTTCATTGTTGGCTTGGACCATTCGGTCAGGCCGTTCCCCGAGCACTCGATGAACATGATGCGCGACAGCGACGGGAACCGGCGGATGTCGGCCATCGTGAACTTTCGCGGCTGCTTGACCATGCCGTGCACGTACAGCATGTGCTTGGCCGGATCGATCACCGCAGTTCCGCCGTGACTGCGCTCGAAGTGAAGACCCGAAGGCGTGATGATGCCGATACTGTTCTGCAGCGGTGTCATTGTCCACGACGACGCAGGCGTCGCGGTCTTGAAGCGCGTGCGGACCTCGGTCTCAAACTGAGAGCGTGAGCCATAGCTTGAGTCCTCCAGCGGATAGCCCTGGGTCTTGGTCGCGTCGGCAGGCACCTCGCGTTCAACCGCGCCCAGCGGCGCCGCCGCGCGCGCGGTACCTGCGACACCAACGACGGCTGCTGTGCCATTGATCAAAAAGCGTCTTCGGAGGCTGCGCATGCGCTCGGTGTTGGCAGTTGCAGCAAGGGTTCGGTCGTCCATCAGATTGTCTCCTCTTCGGTTGTGAATCGGTCTGTGGTCCCAGGTGCAGGGGTACGCTCATCGCTACCTCGATACCTGCATCGTCCAGGTCCGGTGCTCAGGGCGCCGGGCCGAGCGTGATAAACGCGTTGGGCAAAAGCTGCGTTGCACCTTTCATGGCGCGGTTTCTCTAAATCAGCTTATCCAAGGTGCTGGCATCGTGCTCATTCGTAACTACTTATTGACAAATTGTCATTCTTTTGATTAGCGATAATTCGCCCTGCTAGCACACGGGTACGGGCGTGTTAGAAACGGGAATACACGGCATGTCCCTGATTGACAGCAACTGCTTTAAGTCGCCTGGGGGAATCAGACAATTGCGCAGACTAATGTTCTTCTTCCAGGGCCAATTCATGCTGGCACGGCTGGAAGGGGGCAGGTCAATTGCCAGCGGCCTGCTGTTGCTGGCGTGGGTACCCGTGGTGGCCTGGGCCGTGCTGGGCTGCTTCCTGGCGGGGCTGGGCTTTTACATGCGGCACAACACTTTGCAGACGCAAGCAACGCAGATGGCGCCGCAGGCGCGGGGCACTGCCGTCACGCTGTTTGCCTGCCTGTTGTTTCTGGGGCAATCCATGGGCGTGCTGGTGGTGGCGGCCAGCGTGGACCGGGGTTGGCTGGCAGCGGTGTTCACCGGTCCCGCGCTGGGGGTGCTGGCCCTCGGCGCGTTGGTTGCGCGCGAACTGCAGGCCCGCCACCGGCCGGCGTGAGGGGTCCCACCCCCGCCGGAGTCTTCCTGGATGTGCGCCGATGACGGCGCCGCGTTGGCCAAATAACCAGAGGGTCTTATTACTTTATTTTTTGATATTTTGATGGTTTATATTTTCTGATTACAGTTCAGCCTCCCTCCAACTTTTTGCGCTGCGGTGGCTCCAGGCCTTCGCGGCGCAATGTCATTTCATGATCGATTTACGGGGTATCACCCAGATTTATCCGGGCCCACAAGGCCCGGTCGAGGCCCTGCGTGGCATCGACCTGCACATCACGCCGGGCGAAGTGTTCGGCATCATCGGCCGCAGTGGTGCGGGCAAAAGCTCTCTGGTGCGGGTGATCAACCTGCTCAACCGGCCCACCCGGGGCGAGGTGATCGTGGCAGGCCGCGATCTCACGCAACTCAAGGACGCCGATCTGCGCGCCGCGCGCCGCGACATCGGCATGGTGTTCCAGCACTTCAACCTGCTGTCGTCGCGCACGGTGTTCGACAACGCCGCGCTGCCCTTGGAGCTGGCGGGCATGGACAGGGCGGCCATCCGTGCGCGGGTGAATCCGCTGCTTGATCTCGTGGGCTTGTCGGCACTGGCCGACCGCTACCCCGCGCAGATTTCGGGTGGACAAAAGCAACGCGTAGGCATTGCGCGCGCGCTGGCCAGCCGGCCCAAGGTGCTGCTGAGCGACGAGGCCACGTCCGCGCTCGACCCCGAAACCACGCGTTCCATCCTGGCGCTGCTGCGCCAGGTCAATAAAGAGCTAGGTCTCACGGTGGTGCTGATCACGCACCAGATGCAGGTCATCAAGCAGGTGGCCGACCGCGTGGCGGTGATCGATGCCGGGCGCATCGTGGAGCAGGGCCCCGTGATCGACGTGTTCACGCGCCCGCAACAGTCCATCACCAAGAGCCTGATCGATGAGATCGTGCCGCAGGAGCTGCCCGCCAGCGTGCTCGACCATGTGCGCCACCTGTCGGGCCAGCTGCAGGGCAGTGTGGGCCAGTTGCTGCGCCTGTCGTATTCGGGCGAGCGGGCCTACCAGCCCATCCTGTCGCGCCTGATCCGCGAGCACGGGCTGGACCTGTCCATCCTGCATGGGCAGATCGACGAGATCCAGGACCAGACCTTCGGCTCGCTGGCTGTGTATGCCAGCGGAGACGGCGCCCGGCTGCAGACCGCCATTGCGCAGCTGCGCGGCGAAGGCGTGGTGGTGCAAGAAGTGACAACGGAAGGTTGAGCGATGTTCGAGAATTTTTCAGAAATGATGCTGGAGCTGTTTGCCACCTCGCTGTGGGAAACCATCGTGATGGTGGGCATCTCGGGCGTGGTGGGCGGCCTGATCGGCATTCCGCTGGGGGTGTTTCTGCGCCTCACGGACCGGGGTGGTGTGCTCGAAAACAGCCCGCTCAACAAGACCGTGGGCTGGATCGTGAACGCTGTGCGCTCCACGCCGTTCATCATCTTGCTGGTGGCGATCATCCCGTTCACGCGGCTGATCACGGGCTCGTCCATCGGCACGGCGGCTGCCGTGGTGCCGCTCACGCTGGCGGCCGCGCCGTTCGTTGCCCGCCTGGTGGAAACCGCGCTGCGCGAAGTGGACAACGGTCTGGTCGAGGCCGCCCAGTCGATGGGGGCGACCACCGGCCAGATCGTCTGGAAGGTACTGCTGCCCGAGGCCCTGCCCGGCATCGTGGCCGGCCTGACCATCAGCTTTGTGAGCCTGACCGGCTACTCGGCCATGGCCGGTGCCATTGGCGGCGGCGGCCTGGGCGACCTGGGTATCCGTTATGGCTACCAGCGCTTTTTGCCCGACATCATGCTGGCCGTGGTGGTGGTGCTGATCTTCTTTGTGCAGGCCATTCAGAGCCTGGGCGACTGGGCGGTGAGGCGCCTGAGTCATCGCTGATTGCTATAAATAAAATAGCTTATGATGCTTGCTGCATAGGCGCTAGAGCATTATTCCATTGAAAATTGACCGGATCGCATCAACAGGTCCGTGTGGGGTGGCGGCAATGGGCGGGTCCGGATGCGTGCCGTATGCTTGCGGCCATGCTTTTTTTTCGCCCCTTGCTGTTTGTCAGCGCCATGCTGTGTGCCGTCTCGGCCCATGCCGGGAAAATCACCGTGGCGGCTGCGGCTGATCTGAAGTTCGCCATGGACGAGATCGTCACCACCTTCCATCAGGCCCACAGCGCCGACCAGGTGGATGTCATCTACGGCTCGTCGGGCAAGTTCCACGCCCAGATCCAACAGGGCGCGCCCTACGACCTGTACTTTTCGGCGGACATCGCCTTTCCGCGCGCGCTGGCCAAGGCCGGATTCGCCGCCTCCGAGGCCAAGCCCTACGCCCTGGGCCGCATCGTGCTGTGGAGTGCCGGCATGGACGCCCGCCAGATGACGCTGGCCAGCCTGACCGGCGCCAAAATCGCCCGCGTCGCCATCGCCAACCCCCGGCATGCACCCTATGGCAAGCGCGCCGAAGAAGCGCTGCGGGCTTCGGGCCTGTGGGACAAGGTCGAACCCAAACTGGTCTATGGCGAGAACATCGCCCACACTGCGCAGTTTGTGCAGACCGGCAATGCGCAGGTGGGCATCATCGCGTTGGCCCTGGCGGTCAGCCCCGAACTGGCCAGAAAGGGCGGTTACTGGCTCATTCCGGACGATCTGCATGCGCCGCTGGAGCAGGGGTTCATCATCACCCGGCGGGCAGAGAACAACGCGCTCGCCCAGCAGTTCGCTGATTACATGGGCAGCAAGGCCGCCCGCGCCGTGATGACCCGGTATGGTTTCGTCCTGCCCGGCGAAACCGCCAGCAAGTAGGGTGCCGGCGTACATGCAGGCATTGGTCATGGCTTGGGCTGCATCGCCGGGGCACCATGTGATTCGTGGGAGGCAACACCATGCTGACGGACGGTGACCTGCAAGCCCTCTGGCTGACCGTGCGCCTGGCGGGCCTGGTCACCCTGATCCTGCTGCTGCTCGGGACACCCATCGCCTGGTGGCTGGCACGCACCCCGTCGCGCTGGAAGGGACCGATCGGCGCCGTGGTGGCCTTGCCCCTGGTCTTGCCGCCCTCGGTGCTGGGCTTTTACCTGCTGCTGGCGATGGGGCCCAGCGGCTTGGTGGGGCAACTCACCCAGGCATTGAACCTGGGCCCACTGCCTTTCACTTTCGGCGGCCTGGTCATTGCCTCGGTGTTCTATTCCCTGCCTTTCATGGTGCAGCCACTGCAAACGGCTTTCGAGGCGGTGGGCGACCGGCCGCTCGAAGTGGCCGCCACGCTGCGCGCCTCGCCGCTCGATGCCTTCTTTACCGTGGCCGTGCCGTTGGCGGCGCCGGGTTTTCTGACGGCCTCGGTGCTGACTTTCGCCCACACCGTGGGCGAGTTCGGTGTGGTGCTGATGATTGGCGGCAACCTGCCCGGCGTCACCCGCGTGGCCTCGGTGCAAATCTACGACCATGTGGAAGCGCTGGAATATGTGCAGGCGCACCGGCTGTCGGCGGTGATGCTGGTGTTCTCGTTTGTGGTGCTGCTGGCCCTGTATGCCTGGCGCCCGCAACCCAAGAGGGGTGGCTGACATGGCAGGCATCCAGGCGCGTTTTCGGCGCGAGTGGCCGGGCTTTTGTCTTGACGTGGACCTGGGCTTGCCGGTGCGCGGCGTGACTGCGCTGTTCGGCCCGTCTGGCTCGGGCAAGACGAGCGTGCTGCGCTGCATTGCCGGGCTGGAGCGCGCCCCGCAAGGGCGCCTGGTGGTGGGCGGTGATGTGTGGCAAGACGCTGGCCGCTGGGTTCCTGCACACCAGCGTCCCATTGGCTATGTGTTCCAGGAGGCCAGCCTGTTTGCCCATCTGACGGTGATGGGCAACCTGCGCTACGGGATGAAGCGCAGCCAGGGCACGCAGCAGGCGGGCTTCGATCAGGCCATTGCCCTGCTGGGTATCGGCCATCTTCTCGATCGCAAGCCCGACACCTTGTCCGGGGGCGAGCGCCAGCGGGCCGGCATTGCGCGGGCATTGGCCGTCAACCCGCGCCTGCTGCTGATGGACGAACCGCTGGCCGCGCTGGACCTGCAGCGCAAGCAGGAAATCCTGCCCTTCCTGGAGCGCTTGCGCGACGAGCTGGACATCCCCGTGCTGTATGTCAGCCACTCACCCCATGAAGTGGCGCGGCTGGCCGACACCCTGGTGGTGATGGACGGCGGCCGGGTCGTGGCCAGCGGGCCGCTGGCGCAAACGCTGGCCCGCATCGATCTGCCCATCACGCTGGGGGAAGACGCTGGCGCGGTGCTGGATGCCACGGTGGGCGAGCTCGATCATGAATGGCATCTGGCGCGCGTGGATTTTTCGGGGGGCAGCCTGTGGGTGCGCGACCAGGGTCTGCCCGTGGGGCGCCGCGTTCGGGTGCGGGTGCTGGCGCGGGACGTGAGCCTGGCGCAAGAGCCGGGAAGCAGCAGCATCCAGAACGTGCTGCGCGGCTGTGTCGACGCCGTGGGAGACGACCAGCACCCCGGCCTTGCGCTGGTGCGTGTGCGCGTGGGTGACGCCATGCTGCTGGCCCGGCTGACCAAGCGGTCGGCCGCGTCGCTGGGTGTCGCGCCGGGGCGCATGCTGTGGGTGCAGATGAAATCGGTGGCCTTGATGGAGTGATGCCGGCAGGTGCGGGCCCGCCCGAGGCCGACAACCGCAGTGGACTGCCTGGGTTCTCTGGAGAGGCCTCACCCCGTCGGGCGGGATCACTCGGTCGATATCTTGTTCTCTGCGACCAGTTTGGCAAAACGTGCGGTGTCGGCCGCTATCTGCTCGGCCATTTGTGCGGATGTGTTGCCGATGGGCTCGGCGCCGATGTCCTGCATGCGCTTCTTGAAGTCGGGCGACTGGATCACCTTGACCATCTCGGTGTTCAGCTTTGCCACGATGTCGGCAGGCGTGCGTGCGGGGGCCAGCACACCGAACCAGGTGCCGATGTCAAAGCCCGCAAAACCGCTTTCCTGCAGCGTGGGCACGTCGGGCAGCGAAGACGACTGCTTGGCCGTGGTCACGGCCAGCGCGCGCAGCTTTCCGGCCTTGATGTGCGGCAGCACGGGCGTCACGGTGTCGAACGACATCGACACCTGTCCGCCGAGCAGGTCGGTGGTCAGCGGGCCGCTGCCCTTGTAGGGCACATGCAGCAGCGGGTGGCCAATGGCGGTGGAGAACTGCGTGCCGATCAGGTGCTGCGCGGTGCCCGCGCCATTGGAGCCATACGAAAACCTGTCCGGCGTGGTCTTCACCAGGGCCACCAGTTCCTTCACATCCTTGGCAGGTGTGGTGGCGCTGACCGTCAGCACGTTGGGCACCAGGGCCACGGTGGTGATGGGTGCAAAGCTCTTTTGAAAGTCGTAGCCGAGCTTCTTGTACACGCTGGTGGCAATGGTGTGGTGCACCGCGCCCATCAGCAGCGTGTAGCCGTCGGCAGGGGCCTTGGCCACATAGTCGGCGCCAATGGTGGCGCCCGCGCCGCCCCGGTTTTCCACGATCACCGGCTGGCCCAGGGCGGTGGCCAATTTCTCGCCCAGCGCGCGGGCCAGTACATCCGTGGTGCCGCCGGCTGCAAATGGCACCACGATGGTGACCGGTTTGGCGGGCCAGGCCTGGGCGTGGGCGGCGGTGCCGGGCAGCAGGCAGACCGCTGCCGCTGCAGCAGCAACGGCCAGGGTCATCAGGTGGTGGCGGCGCACGGGCTGGGCGATGGCGCCGGGGCGCAGGGTGGTGTGGTTCATGTGTGTCTCCGAGGTGTGGGTGGCGGTGCGGACGGTCTTTGCGACCTTGTTGTTCTGTCTGCAGGCTCCGGTGGATTGGCCTTCCACCGTATAACGTCCTGGGTTTGCCTTGCCGTGCTGCAGCACTTTCGGCGGCTTCCCGTCTGGTTGTCCGGTGGAATGCAAACCCGTATCAGGCGGCCTGGCGCACGGGTGCGCTGCTGACCAGTGCACACACGGCGTCGGTCACCTGGGCCGTGGTGGCGGTGCCGCCCAGGTCGCGGGTGTGCAGGGCGGGGTTGGCGGTCACCTGTTCGATGGCCTGCATCACGGCGCGGGCCGCATCAGCCTCGCCCAGGTGCTCCAGCAGCATCACCACCGACCAGAAGGTGCCAATCGGGTTGGCCAGGCCCTTGCCCATGATGTCGAACGCCGAGCCGTGGATGGGCTCGAACATGCTGGGGTAGCGGCGCTCGGGGTCGATGTTGCCGGTGGGGGCAATGCCCAGGCTGCCGGCCAGCGCGGCGGCCAGGTCCGAGAGGATGTCGGCGTGCAGGTTGGTGGCGACGATGGTGTCCAGTGTGGCGGGGCGGTTGACCATGCGGGCCGTCGCGGCGTCCACCAGTTCCTTGTCCCACTTCACGCCGGGGAACTCGGCAGACACCTGCGCGGCAATCTCGTCCCACATCACCATCGCATGGCGTTGCGCGTTGCTCTTGGTGATGACGGTGAGCAGCTTGCGGGGGCGCGACTGCGCCAGGCGGAAGGCGTAGCGCAGGATGCGCTCCACGCCCACGCGGGTCATGATGGAGACATCGGTGGCCGCCTCGATGGGGTGGCCCTGGTGCACGCGGCCGCCCACGCCCGAGTATTCACCCTCGGAGTTTTCGCGCACGATGACCCAGTCCAGATCATGGGGGCCGCAGCGCTTCAGGGGCGCATCAATGCCCGGCAGGATGCGCGTGGGCCGCACGTTGGCGTACTGATCGAAGCCCTGGCAGATCTTCAGGCGCAGGCCCCACAGGGTGATGTGGTCGGGGATGTCGGGGTCGCCGGCCGAGCCGAACAGGATGGCGTCCTTGCCGCGCAGGGCGTCCAGCCCATCGGCCGACATCATCACGCCGTGGGCGCGGTACCAGTCGCCGCCCCAGCCGAAATTCTCGAAGTCAAAGCGCAGGTGCGGGTGGTTGGCCGACAGGGCCTGCAGCACGAGCTGGCCAGCGGGAATGACTTCCTTGCCGATGCCGTCTCCGGGGATGGTGGCGATTTGGTAGGTTTTCATGCGGATGTCTTGGGGGAAAGGTTGAGGAAAGCCGTGCTGGGCTGGCGGACCGTGGAAAAAAAGCGGTGAAGCCGAACAGTGAGAAGAACTTTAGGCATGGACGCGTCTTCGGAACGGCGCTAGAGTGAATCCATCGTTAACCTGAGGTTAAGAAAGATTCGATGAGCTCCACCATCCAGCCCGCAGAACTGGGTTTCTTTTCGGCGCTGGCCGCCAGTCCCAGCCTGAGTGCTGCGGGGCGCGAAATGGGCATCTCCACGGCGGCGGTCAGCAAACACCTGGCGCAGATGGAACGCCGCCTGGGCGTGGTGCTCATCAACCGCACCACCCGGCGCATGGGCCTCACACCCGAGGGCGAACTGCTGCTGGAGCACGCGCGCCGCATCCTGCGCGAGATCGATGCGCTGGACGAACTCATCGCCCAGTCCAAGGCCAGCCCCAAGGGCCTGCTGCGGGTGAATGCCACCCTGGGCTTTGGCCGCATGCATGTCGCTCCGGTGATTTCGGATTTTGTGCGCCAGTACCCCGAGGTGGATGTGCAGCTGCAGCTGTCGGTGCACCCGCCGCCCATCACCGACGATGCCTACGACCTGTGCGTGCGCTTTGGCGAGCCGCCCGACGGCCGCGTGATTGCCCGCCGCATCGCGCCCAACCGGCGCGTGTTGTGCGCCGCGCCTGTCTACCTGGACCGCCATGGCAGGCCCCGCGTGCCGCGCGATCTGATGGCGCACCAGTGCATCGGCATCCGCCAGGGCGACGAGGCCTACGGCCTGTGGCGCCTGACCACCGGGCGCGGCAGCAAGGCGCACACCGAATCGATCAAGATCACTGGCAACCTGACCACCAACGACGGCGAGATCGCCGTGCTGTGGGCCTTGCAGGGCCATGGCATCGTGATGCGTGCCGATTGGGATGTGAACCGCCACCTGGCGCAGGGCCTGCTGGAGCCCGTGCTGGCGCAGTACCACACCCCGGCGGCCGATATTTTTGCGGTTTATCCCCAGCGGCACCAGTTCTCTACCCGGGTGCAGACTTTTGTGGGCTTTCTGGCCGAGGCGCTGGCAGCGTCGGGGGCGCCAAGCACCGATACTGTGCGCTTCATCGACCGACCGACGGAGACAACACGCCATGACCCTGCGCTTGCACCCCCTGGACCCGCAGCTTTTGACCCGCGCCCAGGCGCTGCTGGATGACGGGTGGATTTCCCACGACCCCGACCTGGCCCCGGTGCTGCCCACCGTGCTGGCCCGCCATGTGGGGCAGGACTGGCACAAGGCGGGCACCTTCCGCCACCATCTGGTGGGCGTGGCGCGCTCGCTCACGCTGTGGCAGCAGCCGCGTGATGTGCGCCTGCTGGGGTTGCTGCACAGCGTGTACGGCAATGCCTTTGTGGACCTGGTCAAGTTCGACCCGGCCAGCGAGCGCGCCCGCCTGCGCGATCTGGTGGGCGAGCCGGCCGAGCACCTCGTGTACCTGTTTTGCACGCAGTCGCGCACGCAGTTCGTGCAGCGCGTGCTGGGCGGCGGGCTGCAGGCCGATGGCAGCCTGGCGCTCGACAAGGACGGGCAGCGCCATGTGCTCACGCCCTACGAGGTGGCCGCCTTCATTGTCGTGAGCATGGCCGACACCATCGAGCAATGGTTCAGCTGGCAGGACGATATCTACTCGCGCTTTCCCAACGTGCAGCACCGCCCGCAGGCCGTGCACTGGGCGGCATCGCTGTGGCCCGGGCCCATGCGGCCCACGGGGCGCATGCTGCACCAGATCGCAGCCCTGGGGCAGGCGCTGCAGCACCCGGGCCTCGTGGGGCTGCTGCCCGTGCCGCCGGTGTTTGCCGGTTGCACGCAGCACCTGTCGGTGGCGGCCGAGGCGGCGGCTGTGTCGTTGTATTGGTCGGTGATCCAGCAAGACCAGCCGCTGGTGGATGTGGACGTGGCCACCGCCGTGCTGGAGCAGGCCGTGCGCCACAACCCCTGGGTGGGCGAGCCGCAGATGGTGCTGGCGCAGCTGTATCTATCGGCGGGCCGGTGTGACGACGCCAAGCACGCCGCCCAGAGTGCGCTGCAGTGCTTCAGCGCCTGGGGCAATGCGTGGGACAAGCGCGTGCAGTGGGACGCCTGGGTGGCCTGGACGCGCATCCTGCTGCAGTCCGCCACCGATGCCACCTGGCCCGAGCGGCTGGACAAACTCAACAACGTGGCGCTGCGTGGGTGATGGGTGATGGGCTGCTCGTTATGCAGTATTGAGCTAATGAAATAAAGAAACGGTTGTTTGCGTTTTATAGGGTCAACCCTAAGATGCGAAGAATCTCTTAACGAAAGGTGTTTCCGTGAACAAGCGCTCCCTGCTGCAATCCACCCTCGCTCTGGCCCTGGCCGCCGGTTTCTCCACGGGCGCGCTGGCGCAGGACAAGCCGCTCAAGATCGGCGTGACGGCCGGCCCGCACGCCCAGATCTTCGAGCAGGTCAAGAAAGTGGCCGAGAAAGACGGCCTGAAAATCCAGGTGATCGAGTTCAGCGACTACGTGCAACCCAACGCCGCCCTGGCCGCGGGCGACCTGGACGCCAACGCCTACCAGCACAAGCCGTACCTCGATGCCCAGGTGAAAGACCGGGGCTACAAGATCGTCTCCGTGGGCTATACCGTCAACTTCCCCATGGGCCTGTACTCGAAGAAGGTCAAGGGCCTGAGCGAGCTGAAGGACGGTGCGCGTTTTGGCCTGCCCAACGACCCCACCAACGGCGGCCGTGCGCTCCTGCTGCTGCAGGACAAGGGCCTGATCAAGCTCAAGGAGGGTGCCGGCCTCAAGGCCACGCCGCTTGATGTGGTGAGCAACCCCCGAAAGCTCAAGTTTGTCGAACTGGACGCTGCCCAGCTGCCGCGCTCGCTGGACGATCTGGACGCATCGGCCGTCAACACCAACTTTGCGATCTCGGCCGGCCTGAACCCCAAGACCGACGCCATCGCCCTGGAAAGCGCCAAGAGTCCGTATGTGAACCTGATCGCCGTGCGCGAAGCCGACAAGAACAAACCCTGGGTGCCCAAGCTGCTCAAGGCCTACCAATCCGAGGAGATCCGCAAGTTCATCGAAGTGGAGTTCAAGGGGTCGGTGCTGCCCGGGTTCTGATTGTTGCTCCTCAAAAAAGCTGCTGGCGCTTTGCAATCAAGCGCCAGCAGCTTTTTTGCGATACCGTGGTTACCCGTGAGGGTGGGCCCCAGAGATGCCGGCTGCGACACCGCGCCAGGCCGTGCCTCCATGTGCTGCCTTGCAGGCTGTCACCCGGACGCTCCCGTATGCTGAAATTTTTGTCGGTTGATTCCCTCATGTACCAATGCGGGGCCGCCCTCTTGGCACAATGGCGCAGTTGCACAAGGACGCAAAAGTTCGGGAAAAAATAGAATCACCGGGACAGTGATTTGGATGCCTCCAAGGCCATGGGGATGACCCGGCCTGAGTCACGCCGAAGCCGGCCAATGCGGTCAGACAGATCAATGAACACCACAGAAAAAGAAGATGTCAAAAAAGCGCTGACCAGCCAGACCCTGGTACGGGGCTTGGATGTGATCGAGGCGGTGTCGGACGGCCCGTTGAGCATTTCCGATATCGCGCACAAAACGGGCATCACCTACGGCACGGCGCACCGGATTGTGTCGGTATTGGTCCAGCGCAGTTACCTCAAGCACGACAAGACCAAGGGCTACACCCTGGGCCGCAAGGTGCTGGAGCTGGGCTTTCAGGCTTTCCATCAGACGACGCTCATGCACGCCGCCCATCCGTTCCTGGAAAAACTGGCCCTTGACACACTGGATACTGTGCATCTCGCCCGTATCGAGGGCGACTCCGTGGTCTATCTTGACAAGATCTTCAGCCGGCGCTCCGTGGAAATCAGTTCGAGAATCGGCGGACGCAAACCGCTGATCAGCACAGGCGTGGGCAAGGCGCTGATCCTGGATTGGAGCGAGAGCGAGTGGGTGGCGTTGCACAACCGCAATGCGCACCTTTTGCGCAAAAAAATGGCGCAATCCGAATGGCTGGATTTGATGCGCGGCTATGCGCAAGGCGATTATTCCTTTGATTCTGGTGAGGACGAGCAGGCCATCCGGTGCGTCGCAGCCCCAGTGCGTGATGGCAGTCGAAAAATCGTGGCGGCCATCAGTGTCTCCAGTACCCTGGAATACATGGACCCTGAGCGCATGCAGATGCTGATTCCTGTTGTCAAACAGGTGGCCGCGCAAATCAGCGCCGAACTGGGAATGCATGCATGAAACGACCTGCGGTGGCGTGGCCGCAGGACGCGCCGCCGGGTCTCTGGCTTACAGGATTTTTCCTGGATTGAGGATGTTTCCTGGGTCCATGGCGTTTTTCAAGACTTTCATCAGCGCAATCTCTTGCGGACTACGGCTGTGGCCCAGCCACTTTTTCTTGTGCAGGCCAATGCCATGCTCGGCCGAAACGGATCCGCAGAAGTCGCGAACAATGGCATAGAACGCTTCTTCCACCTGGTGTTCGGTGGTGCCATCCGCAGGAATCGGACCCACCACTGCGTGGATGTTGCCGTCCCCCACATGTCCAAAAAAGACGACTTTCAGGTGGGGAAAACGCGTCGCCATGACCTCCATAAGTTGTTCAACGCAGTTTCCAATGGTGGAAATCGGCACCGACAGATCGAAATTGATGGTCGGGGCGTTGATTTTCAGCATCTCTGACACGGAATCGCGCAGCGCCCAGAAATCCTGGGTCTCGGCGTGCGATTGCGCAATGGCTGCATCCACGACCCACCCTTGCGCCATGGCTTCTTCCAGCATGGCCTGAAAACGCCCCGCCTCGCTTTCGGGAGTGGCCCCTTGCATGTCCAGCAGCACATACACCGGATGGTGGGTGGGCAGCGGTGTCCTGACGCCTGGAACGGACGTGGCGGTGCGGTAAAAATCAGGCCACATGACCTCAAAAGCGCTGACCTGGCCCGACAGCGCTTGCCGGGCATGGCGCAGGAATTGCACCACCGCATCAAAACCGGTCAGGGCAACCAAGGCCGTGTTGGCGCCGGAGACTCCCGGATGCAGCCGCAGCACAGCCTGGGTAATGACACCCAGAGTGCCCTCACTGCCGATGAACAGGTGCTTGAGGTCAGGACCCGCATTGTTCTTGACCATCTGGTTCAACATCGACAGCACCGTGCCATCTGCCAGCACGACCTCCAGGCCCAGCACCAGTTCCCGCGCCATGCCGTAGCGGATCACGCGATTGCCGCCGGCATTGGTGGAAAGATTGCCGCCAATCTGGCAAGAGCCGCGTGACCCCAGGTCCAGGGCGTAGAGAAAACCTGCTTGCTGTGCCGCCTCCTGAATGACTTGCAGCGGGGTTCCTGCCAGAACGGTCATGGTTGCCGAGCCGGTGTCGATGGCGGTAATGCCGCTCATTCGTTCCAGGGACAAGATCACGCTGCCGTGGCTGGGCACCGCGCCGCCGGCCAGGCCCGTGAGGCCGCCTTGGGGCGTCACGGCTTGGCCATGGGCGTGGCAGATACGCAAAACCTGCGCGACTTGCTGCGTATTGCGCGGTCGCACCAACGCCAGCGGCGTGCCACCGCTTTCATCGCTCCAGTCGTTCAGGTATTTCACGCCGATCTGGTCGCCGGTCAGGACATCGGCATCTCCCAGTTCCTGCCGCAAAGCGGCCACCACGGCGAGCGCGATGTCAGGGGGCGTCGGGTTGCAGGAGAGGGTCAGAGGGGAGGTCATGAATGCAGCTTTCTCGTTCTAAATTTGCACATGTTGAAAGTCAATTCTAAAAATTGACACAATTCTAAGCTGCCCCCTAGAATCCGCGGCTGCAGATCCCGAGTTGACGAGACTCCTCAACCCCTTACTTCCTCTGGAAAAAATCGACATGATTTTCAAAGCACCCCAACTGCTGTCACGCCGCGTTGCCATGATGCTCGGCCTTTGCGCCTTCTCTTTTGGAATCTCCAGCCCGGTGGTCGCGGCTGAAAATATTGTGCTCAAGGTGGGGCATGCAGCAACGGCCAGCAACACAGGCCATCTCGCTTTGGAGTTTCTGGGCAAGGAGCTGAAAGAAAAGACCAAGGGTCGCGTCAGCATGGAGATTTTTCCCAATGCGCAGTTGGGCAGCGAACGCGAACTGGTTGAAAGCATCCAGCTGGGCAACGTTGACATGGCGTTTGTTTCTTCTGCCTTGCTGGGCAATTTCAACAAGCAATTCTTTGCGCTGGACATTCCCTTCATGTTCAAGGATCGTCCCGGCGTTTATCGCGTGCTGGACGGTGCCATCGGCCAAGGCCTGCTCGACAGCTTGAACAAGGTCGGCATCCAGGGCGTCGGTTACTGGGAAAACGGCTTTCGCCAACTGACGAACAGTAAAAAATTGATCAAGAGCCCCGATGACCTGAAGGGCATGAAGATGCGCACCATGGAAAACGAGGTGCACATTGCCGCCTGGAAAGCCATCGGTTCGAACCCTGCACCACTGGCTTTTGGCGAGCTTTTCACTGCGTTGCAACAGGGGACCTTTGATGCACAAGAAGGCCCGATCAATCTGTTCTACGACATGAAGTTTCAGGAAGTCCAAAAGTTCATCACCAAAACAAATCACGTTTATTCGCCGTTTGTCGTGCTGATGAACCCCAATGTGTACAAACGCTTCAGCGAAGAAGACAAGAAAATTTTCGCCACGGCATTCAGCAATGCCAAGGTGTACCAGCGTGATCTGGCCCAGAAAGCCGATGCCAAGGCAGAAGCCGCCATGCCCAAGGTAACCTTCACCACCCTGACGCCGCAAGAGTTTGCGAAGTTCGCGGACAAGATGGGCCCTATCTACGACCAAGTGAAGAAGAAGGTGGGTCCTGAAATCGTTGACAAGATCCTCGCGGAAGTCAACAAGAAGTAATTGACTTTCCCCCTCTAAGTGGTCAGGTGGGTTGGTGCAGCAATGCTGCCGCAACCCACCGTGCGCCAAGGAAATCAGATGTTCAAAATAATTGACAAGAATCTTGAAGAGGTTCTTTTGGTGTTTCTGCTGTCACTCATGTCCGTGCTCATTGGTGTGCAGATCGTCATGCGGTATGTGGTGGGGGAGTCTCTGACATGGTCAGAGGAATTGGCCCGTTATTGCTTTATCTGGGCTACCTATATCGGCGTGAGTTACGCCGTTAAGGTGGGTGCCCATATTCGCGTCGATGCCGTCACGAACCTGTTGCCGGTATCGACCCGGCGCTACGTGAACCTTTTTTCATATTTCATGTTCATCGTCTTTGCGGCGCTGGTCATGAAAGAGGGCTACGCCCTGACTGAAAAAATCTTCAGTTTTGGCCAGGAGTCGTCTGCCTTGGGCCTGCCCATGGGTTATGTCTATATGGCACCTACGGTAGGTTTTGGTTTGGTGGTTTTTCGAATCCTTCAAAAGATGGTTGAAGAAGTGCAAATGATCCGCAAGGGAGATCCCGCATGATTTCCTTTTTGCTGTTTGGGCTTTTTCTTGCCTTGCTGCTGACAAGCGTACCCATCGCCATCTCCCTGGGACTGGCTGCTACCGGGGCACTGCTGTACAGCGGCAAGGTGAGCAGCAGCTACATCGCGCAAGGGCTGGTCACCTCGATCGACTCGTTTCCCCTGATGGCGGTGCCGTTCTTCATTCTGGCGGGTGATCTGATGGGCCATGGCGGTCTGTCCAAGCGCCTGCTCAATGTGGGCAATGTCTTTTTTGGCCGTTTCACGGGCGGCCTGGCCATCATTGCCGTCGTGACCTGCATGTTTTTTGCGGCCATTTCCGGCTCGGGACCCGCCACCGTGGCAGCTGTCGGCTCGATCTTGCTGCCCGCCATGGCGCGCGACGGTTATCCCAAAGGCTTCTCGATTGGCCTGGTGGCTTCGGCCGGCTGCATGGGCATCATTATCCCGCCCAGTATTCCGATGGTGATCTACGCGACGTCTTCCAACGTATCGATCAGCGCCATGTTTCTGGCCGGTGTCATTCCCGGTCTACTGATTGGTCTTGCTCTGATTGTGGTGGCGTACTACAAATCGAAAAAGAACCACTACCGCGGTGCCGACAGAAAATACTCGGCCAAGGAAATCATGGCAACCATCAATGATGCCAAGTGGGCGTTGCTGGTGCCGGTGATTATCCTGGGGGGTATTTACGGCGGTATTTTCACGCCGACCGAGGCTGCTGCCGTGGGTGTCATCTACGGTTTTATTGTGGGCGTCTTTGTTTACAAGGAACTCAAGTTCAAGGACTTGTACCGGATCATTGCCGGTTCGGCACTGACTTCGGCCTCCGTCATGATCATCGTGGGTACCGCCACCATCTTTGGCCGGGTGCTGGCCATCGAGCGCATTCCGGTCCTGATTGCCGAATTCATCGTGCAACTGACCAGCAGCCCCATGCTCATTTTGATGCTGATCAACGTGCTGTTGCTGTTTGTCGGCATGTTCATGGAAACCCTGGCTGCCATCATCATTTTGACGCCAATCCTGCTGCCGGTGGTAATGGCCGTGGGCGTGGATCCGGTGCACTTTGGCATTGTGATGATTGTGAATCTGGCCATTGGCTTGGTCACACCACCTGTCGGGGTCAATCTGTTTGTGGGGGCCAGAGTCGGTGGTTCGACGCTGGAAGCCGTATCCAAGGGAAGTATTCCATTCTTGATCGCGATGTTTATCGTGCTCATGCTGGTGACCTATATGCCGTCGCTGTCGCTGTTCCTTCCCAAACTCATGGGTATGTAATTCAGGCCGCTACTTCAAATTCGACGTGCAATTTTGTGAAAGCAAGCTCAATCATGACTACCAAAATCAAATGCGCCCTGATCGGGCCCGGTAACATTGGCACCGACCTGCTGGCCAAACTGCAACGCAGCCCGGTGCTGGAACCGGTCTGGATGGTCGGCATCGACCCTGAATCCGACGGCCTCAAACGCGCCCGCGAACTGGGCATCCAAACCACCGCCGAGGGCGTGGATGGCTTGGTGCCGCACATGCAGGCCGACGGTGTGCAGATCGTCTTTGACGCCACCAGCGCCTACGTGCACGCTGAAAACAGCCGCAAGGTGAATGCCCAGGGCGCTTTGATGATCGACCTGACACCCGCCGCCATCGGCCCTTTTTGCGTGCCACCGGTCAATCTGGCCGAGCATGTGGGCAAGGGCGAGATGAATGTCAACATGGTCACCTGCGGTGGCCAGGCCACCATTCCCATGGTGGCCGCCGTGTCACGCGTGCAGCCGGTGGCGTATGGCGAAATCGTGGCAACGGTGTCGAGCAAGTCAGCCGGCCCAGGCACGCGCAAGAACATCGATGAATTCACGCGCACCACAGCGACCGCGGTGGAAAAAGTGGGGGGTGCCAAAAAAGGCAAGGCCATCATCATTTTGAATCCGGCCGAGCCGCCACTCATCATGCGTGACACCGTGCACTGCCTGACCGAGACCGAACCCGACCAGGCCAAGATCACCGAGTCGATCCACGCGATGATCAAGGAAGTTCAAAAGTATGTGCCTGGCTACAAGCTGGTCAACGGGCCGGTGTTTGACGGCAACCGCGTCTCGGTGTTTCTGGAGGTCGAAGGCCTGGGTGACTACCTGCCCAAATACGCCGGCAACCTTGACATCATGACGGCCGCCGCCGCGCGCACCGCAGAGATGTTTGCCGAAGAAATCATTGCTGGGCGGCTCACGCTCAAAGCCACAGCAGCCTGAACCGATAGAAGAACCTCATCATGACAACACAAGGCAAAAAGATCACCCTGCATGACATGACCCTGCGTGATGGCATGCACCCCAAGCGCCACCTGATGTCGCTGGAGCAGATGAAAACCATCGCGTGCGGACTGGATGCGGCGGGCATCCCCCTGATTGAAGTCACGCACGGGGACGGCCTGGGCGGATCTTCCGTGAACTACGGTTTTCCTGCGCACACCGACGAGGAATACCTGGGTACGGTGATCCCGCTCATGAAACAGGCCAAGGTGTCCGCTCTGTTGCTGCCGGGCATTGGCACCGTCGACCACCTGTTGATGGCCAAAGACCTGGGTGTCAACACCATTCGTGTGGCCACCCATTGCACCGAAGCCGACGTGTCCGAACAGCACATCAGCAAGGCCCGCACACTGGGGATGGACACCGTGGGTTTCCTGATGATGGCGCACATGGCCAGCGCAGAAAAACTGGTGAGCCAGGCGCTGTTGATGCAGGGCTATGGCGCCAACTGCATCTACGTCACGGACTCCGCGGGCCACATGCTGCCCAAGGATGTGAAAGAAAAACTCACGGCCGTGCGGCAGGCGCTCAAGCCCGAGACCGAACTGGGTTTCCACGGCCATCACAACCTGGCGATGGGTGTGGCCAATTCCCTGGCCGCGATCGAAGTGGGTGCGAACCGCATTGACGCCGCTGCTGCCGGTCTGGGGGCAGGGGCGGGCAACACACCCATGGAGGTGCTGGTGTCGGTCATGGACCTGATGGGGCTTACCACCGGGGTGGATGTGTACAAGATTCAGGACGTGGCGGAAGACCTGGTGGTGCCGATCATGGATTTCCCGATCCGCATCGACCGCGACGCACTCACGCTGGGTTATGCCGGCGTCTATGGCTCATTCCTGCTGTTTGCCAAGCGCGCCGAGCAGAAATACGGTGTGCCCGCACGCGACATCCTGGTGGAAATGGGCCGCCGCGGCATGGTGGGTGGACAGGAAGACATGATTGAAGACACCGCCATGACGCTGGCCAAGGCACGCACTGCTTCTTCCATAGCGGGGGCCTGAGGGGGTAATCCTCCAGAGGAATACCTGCCGGGTTCACGCAAGGGCGTGAGGCCCCCCGCAGGCATTGCCGAAGTGATTCAGCCGCTGGGACCGGTGGGATTTTTCTCCCACGGCTCACTGCGATCTCGGTCGGCATGAACCCCGGGATTTGGCTACTCGAAAAATAGCTGCTGGCGCTTTGCAATCAAGCGCCAGCAGTTTTTTTCATGCTCCATCCCATTGGGTTGGCAGGCGGTGTGAATGTCATGGTTCGCCGCTGGCATGGGGTGCCCTGAAACGGTACCATGGCCTTCCGGTGCTTTGCCGGGTGTTTTCGCCCTCAGGAGGTTTTCATGAGCCAGTACAAAATTGCCGTCGTCGTCGGCAGTCTTCGCAAGGATTCATTCAACCGCAAGCTGGCCACGGCGCTGGCCCGACTGGCGCCCGCGGATTTCAGCTTCACGCAGCTGCGCCTGGATGATCTGCCGCTCTACAACCAGGACGACGATGGCCAGCAGGCTGCGTCGGTGCTGCGCTTCAAGGGCGAAATCAAGGCCGCGCAGGGCGTGCTGTTTGTCACGGCGGAATACAACCGCTCGATTCCAGGTGTCCTCAAGAACGCCATCGACAACGCTTCGCGCCCCTACGGGCAAAGCGCCTGGGTTGGCAAGCCGGCGGGGGTGATTGGTGCATCGGTGGGCGCCATTGGCACTTCGATGGCGCAGCAGCACCTGCGCAATGTGCTGGCCTACCTGGACATGCCCACGTTGGGCCAGCCCGAGGCCTTCATCCATGCCAAGGAAGGTCTGTTCGACGCCGATGGTGGCATCGGTGCGGGCAGCCGAGAGTTTCTGCAGGACTGGATGAACCAGTACGTGGCCTGGGTCAAAAAGCATGCTTGAATTTTTTGCTATTGAATAAATAGCTGCTCACGCTTATTGAACGAGCGCTAGAGCCGTATTTGAAAATCAAACGCAGAAAGCCCGGCGCAAGGCCGGGCTTCATGGAGGGTGAGACAGAAAAGCAGGGCGCCCGCGGCGCCCTGTGCCTCAGGCGGCTTGCGTTGCCTGGGCTTGGTTGGCGGCAGCCTGGCTGCGGATGGCCTGGGCGGCATCGGCCAACGCCTGGGCCTTGGCGTCATCGCCCATGGCCACGCCTTCAGCGCGCACAAAGCGCACATCGGTCACGCCGAAGAAGCCCAGCACAACCTTGAGATAGCTCTCCTGGTGTTCCATAGCCTGACCGCCTTCGCTGGTGGAATACACGCCGCCACGGGTGGAGGCAATGATCACGGTCTTGCCCTTGGCCAGGCCTTCGGGGCCGTTGGCGGTGTACTGGAACGTGCGGCCGGGCTGGGCAATGCGGTCAATCCAGGCCTTGAGCTGGGTGGGAATGCTGAAGTTGTAGAACGGGGCACCAATCACCACCACATCGGCCGCCAGGAATTGGCTCACCAGTTGCTCGGACACGGCGTTCTCGCGCTTTTGCACTTCGCTCAGGCCATCGGTCTGGCCGGTGCGGGGCGCCATGGCGTCCATGGTGAAGTGGGCCGGGGCGTTGGCCACCAGGTCGAGATAGCTCACCTGGGTGCCGGGGTGGTTGGCCTGGTAGGCTGCCACGATCTGTGCGGTCAACTGGCGCGAAACGGAGTTGGTACCGGTGATGGCGGAATCAATGTGAAGCAGTTGCATGAGGTTCTCCGGAGGTTTGTAGGGCAGCCATTTGGTGTGGCCTGGGTGTCAATTGTCGATGGATCTTGATTTGTTGATAAGTGGGTGAATTTGCGATAGATTGTCCCATTTGTAGAACAATCAGCGCCATGCAAGACCTCAACGACATGCTGTATTTCGCCGAAGTGGTGGAGCGCGGTGGCTTTGCCGCGGCGGGCCGGGCCCTGGGTATCCCCAAATCCCGGCTGTCGCGGCGGGTGTCGGAGTTGGAGACCCAGCTGGGCGTGCGCCTGCTGCAGCGCACCACACGCAAGCTCTCGCTGACCGAAGTGGGCGAGGCCTATCTGCGCCACTGCCAGGCCATGCGCGAGTCAGCCCAGGCCGCTGCCGACACGGTGGCCCAGGTGCAGACCACCCCGCGCGGCACCATCCGCGTGAGTTGTCCCGTCACGCTGGCGCAGACGGTGCTGGCCGAACTGATGCCGCAGTTTCTGGCCACCTATCCCGAAGTGCGGGTCGAAATGCTGGTAAGCAACCGCGCGGTGAATCTGGTGGAGGAGGGCATCGACGTGGCGCTGCGCGTGCGCTCCACGCTGGAGGACAGCGGCAGCATGGTCGTCAAGCGCCTCGACGATGCCCGGCAGATTCTGGTGGCCAGCCCCGACTTGCTGGCGCGCCAGGGCGTGCCGCGCACACTGGAAGACCTGGCCCGGCTGGACAGCATTGCCATGTCTGCCGTGGATGGGCGCTCCACGCTGCACCTCGTCGGCGAAGGCGGCCGTGAGCAGACGGTGCACCACCAGCCGCGCTATGTGGCCGATGACTTGCTCACCCTCCAGTTCGCCGCCCTGGCCGGCACCGGCATGTGCTGGCTGCCCGACTACATGTGCATCGAAGCGCTGCGCGCAGGCCGCCTGGTGCACCTGCTGCCCGACTGGGCGCCACCGCGCGGCATCGTGCATGCGGTGTTTCCTTCGCGCCGGGGGCTGTCGCCCGCTGTGCGGCGGTTTCTGGACTACCTGGGCGAAACCATGCCGGGGCGCAGCAGCCAGGCCACCCGGGTGGCCGGACAGGGGTTGGATGGCGCAGGCATCTAGCCCTTTACGGTTTTTAGATGCTTTGGCGATCAAATAACAAGAATCAAGTTGTTTGGGTTTTAAAGAGTGGGTCGCAGAATGCCAGCGCTGTGAGCACCGTTTCCATCACCATCGTTCCGGGCGGGCGTGATTCCGGCCTCGGCCACTGGCAAAGCCTGTGGGCCGAGCGCCTGCCCCATGCCCGCCGCGTGGTGCAGGACGAATGGATCACGCCCATGCGGCTGGCCTGGGTGGGCCCGCTTGAAAAGACCGTGCTGGCTGCGCCCCATCCCGTGGTCATCGTGGCGCACGGCCTGGGCTGCATTGCCACCACCTCCATGGGCGCGCAGGCCGCAGCCCGCGTGTGCAGCGCGCTGCTGGTGGCCCCGACCGACCCCGAGCGCCGCACCGTCCTGAACAACTGTGCCCTTGTCGCGCTGTCCGTCCGTTCCATCGTGGTGGCCAGCAGCAACGACCCGTATTGCCCCCTCCGCCTGGCGGGTGCCTGCGCGCGGGCCTGGGGCCGTGAATTCGTGCGCATGCAGAACGCCGGGCACCTCCATATCGACTCCGGCCATGGCGAATGGCCGCTGGACGGGGCGCTGCTGCGGTCGCTGCAGGGCGACCCCACCGCGAGCCGCGCCCCGGTGCCCGGCCATGCGCAGGCTTCGCCTGCAGCGCCGGTGTTGCAGGAGTACTCCTGAATAAGTAGCTACCTGTGCTTATGAATAAAGCGCTAGCGGCAGTTTTTGCTTGCTTTTTTTGATGAAGCACACCGCATTTTTCGCCTTCTGGTGTGCAATCTGAGTTTCTATATTATTAAATTCGATTAATTAACAAAAATATATTCTTTTGAGTTTTAAGCGTCACTCCGCACAATGGGCGATCCCCAGCTTTTCATCAGGCGACGCACCATGACGACTTCTCTGAAACTCAAGACCCTTCTGGCCGCACTGGCCCTGGCGAGCAGTGGTTTGGCTGCTGCGCAGAACCAGCTGCTCAATGTGTCGTACGACGTGGCCCGCGAGTTCTACAAGGACTACAACGCCGCTTTTGTCGCGCACTACAAGAAAACCACCGGCCAGGACGTGAAGATCGACCAGTCGCACGCGGGCTCCAGCGCCCAGGCGCGTGCCGTGAACGATGGCCTGGCCGCCGATGTGGTCACCATGAACACCACCACCGATGTGCAGTTCCTGGCCGACAACGGCGTGGTCGCCAAGGATTGGTCCAAGAAGTTCCCCAACGATGCATCGCCCACCACCTCGACCATGTTGTTCCTGGTGCGCAACGGCAACCCCAAGGGCATCAAGGACTGGGACGACCTCATCAAGCCCGGTGTGCAGGTGATCGTGGTCAATCCCAAGACCGGCGGCAACGGCCGCTATGCCTATCTGGCCGCCTGGGGCGCCGTGCGCGAAAAGGGCGGCACCGAGGCGCAGGCCGCCGAGTTCGTGGGCAAGCTCTACAAGAACGTGCCGGTGCTGGCCAAGGGCGGCCGCGACGCCACGGCCACGTTTTTGCAGCGCAACCAGGGCGACGTGCTGATCACGTTCGAGTCCGAAGTGGTGTCGATCGACCGGGAGTTTGGCACGGGCAAGGTCGATGCCATCTACCCGTCGGTGAGCGTGGTGGCCGAGAACCCCGTGGCGGTAGTGGAGCGCACCGTGGCCAAGAAGGGCACGGCGCAGTTGGCCAAGGCCTACCTCGATTACCTGTACTCCGACGAAGCGCAGGAAATCGCTGCCAGGCACGCCATTCGTCCGCGCTCGGAGAAAGTGCTCAAAAAGTATGAAGCCACCTTCAAGCCGCTCAAGCAGTTCACTGTGGCCAAGTATTTCGGCAGCCTGACCGAGGCGCAGAAGGTGCACTTCAACGACGGCGGCCAGTTCGACAAGCTGTATGCGAAGTGAGCACCCCCCTGAGGCGCTGCGCGCCTTCCCCCCGCTCTCGCATTGCTGCGCAACGCGGGCAGGGGGACGCAGCCAGCGCGGCGGGGCGGCCCTTGCGCGGCTGCCCTTGTAGGGGGCGCGCCAGTTTACGTCGGTGGTGTGCAATGGATAACTTGCTATGAATGACAACCAAGGCGCCCGCAAGAGTGCCAAGCGCGTGCTGCCCGGCTTTGGGCTCACGCTGGGCTACACGCTGTTTTACTTGAGCATCATTGTGCTGATCCCGCTGTCGGCGCTGATCTTCAAGACCTTCACCCTGACCTGGGAGCAGTTCTGGGCCGCGATCAGCGCGCCGCGCGTGCTGGCCTCGTACCGGCTGACCTTCGGCGCCTCGTTTCTGGCGGCGCTGGTCAATCTGGTGTTTGGCCTGCTGATCGCCTGGGTGTTGGTGCGCTACAAGTTTCCGGGCAAAAAAATTGTGGACGCGCTGGTGGATCTGCCATTCGCGCTGCCCACCGCCGTGGCGGGTATTTCGCTCACCGCCTTGCTGGCCGGCAACGGCTGGGTCGGGCAAATCCTGGAGCCCATGGGTATCCAGCTGGCGTTCAAGCCCGCCGGCATCGTGATCGCGCTGATTTTCATCGGCCTGCCGTTTGTGGTACGCACCGTGCAGCCTGTGCTCGAAGACGCCGAGAAAGAACTCGAAGAAGCCGCCACCTGCCTGGGCGCCACGCGCTTTCAGACCTTCACCAAGGTCATCCTGCCCTCCATCACGCCCGCGCTGCTCACCGGCTTTGCCATGGCGTTTGCGCGCGCCGTGGGTGAATATGGCTCGGTGATCTTCATCGCCGGCAACATGCCCATGGTGTCCGAGATCACACCGCTCATCATCATCGGCAAGCTGGAGCAGTACGACTACGCGGGCGCTACGGCCGTGGCGGTGGTGATGCTCGTGATTTCGTTCATCTTGCTATTGGTCATCAATGCATTGCAGGCCTGGCAGCGACGCCACGCGGGGGCTCCAGCATGAGCGGCAGCCACTCTCGAACCATTCGCCGCGCGCAAGCCGGTACAACGGAAGCACCCTGGGTCCGCTATGCGTTGATCGCCATCGCGCTGGCCTTCATGCTGCTGTTCCTGGTGCTGCCGCTGGCCGCCGTGTTTGCCGAGGCGCTGCGCAAGGGCTTTGGCGCCTATCTGGAAGGCCTGCGCGAGCCCGATGCCTGGTCGGCCATCAAGCTCACGCTGATCACCGCCGCCATTGCGGTGCCGCTGAACCTGGTGTTTGGCGTGGCGGCCGCCTGGTGCATTGCCAAGTACGAGTTCCGGGGCAAGGCGTTTCTGACCACGCTGGTGGACCTGCCGTTTTCGGTATCGCCCGTGGTGGCGGGGCTGGTTTACGTGCTGATGTTCGGCGCGCAGGGCTGGTTCGGCCCGTGGCTGCAAGCGCACGACATCAAGATCATTTTTGCCGTGCCCGGTATCGTGCTGGCCACCGTGTTCGTGACCTTTCCGTTCATCGCGCGCGAACTGATTCCGCTGATGCAGGCCCAGGGCAATGACGAGGAACAAGCCGCCATCGTGCTGGGTGCCACCGGCTGGCAGACCTTCTGGTATGTGACGCTGCCCAACATCAAGTGGGGCCTGCTCTATGGCGTGATTTTGTGCAATGCGCGCGCCATGGGCGAGTTTGGCGCCGTGTCGGTGGTGTCGGGCCACATCCGCGGGCAGACCAACACCATCCCGCTGCATGTGGAAATTCTCTACAACGAGTACCAGTCGGTCGCCGCGTTTGCCGCCGCCTCGCTGCTGGCCTTGCTGGCCCTGGTCACGCTGGTCATCAAGACCATTGCCGAACACCGCAACGAGCAGGCCCTCAAAGTCGCCGCCGAGTTGCCGCCCGAGCGACCCGCGCCTGCGGCTGTCGCCCGCTGAAGGAAGAACACCATGAGCATTGAAATCCGCAACGTCAGCAAGCAGTTCGGCGACTTCCAGGCCCTGCGCGATGTCAGCCTCGATATCGCATCGGGCGAACTCATCGCGCTGCTGGGCCCCTCGGGCTGCGGCAAGACCACCTTGCTGCGCATCATCGCGGGGCTGGAGACGCCCGACACCGGCAGCATCCACTTCAGCGGTGAAGACACCACCGACGTGCATGTGCGCGAGCGCAACGTGGGCTTTGTGTTCCAGCACTACGCGCTGTTCCGCCACATGACGGTGTTCGAGAACGTGGCCTTTGGCCTGCGCGTCAAGCCGCGCGGCCAGCGGCCCGGCGAAGCACAGATCAAGCAAAAGGTCATGGACCTGCTCAAGCTGGTGCAGCTTGACTGGCTGGCCGAGCGCTTCCCCTCGCAGCTCTCGGGCGGCCAGCGCCAGCGCATCGCCCTGGCCCGTGCGCTGGCCGTGGAGCCCAAGGTGCTGCTGCTCGACGAGCCCTTTGGCGCGCTCGACGCCAAGGTGCGCAAGGAACTGCGCCGCTGGCTGCGCCGCCTGCACGACGAGCTGCATGTGACCAGCATCTTCGTGACGCACGACCAGGAAGAAGCGCTGGAAGTGGCCGACCGTGTGGTCGTGATCAACCAGGGCCGCATCGAGCAAAGCGGCTCGCCCCAGCAGGTGTGGGACCAGCCGGCCAGCCCCTTCGTCTATGGCTTTCTGGGCGATGTGAACCTGTTCCACGGCCGCGCGCACGAGGGGCTGGTGCACCTCGAAGGCATCGAGCTGGATTCACCCGAGCACAGCCAGGCGCAGAACGCCAAGGCCTTCGCCTACGTGCGCCCGCATGACCTGGATGTGGAACGCTACGCGCCCGGTGCCGGGCTGGACGCCGCAGGCCGCCCACGCGGCATCGTCGCGCAACTGAGCCGCGCCATCGTGGTGGGCCCTATTGCGCGGCTGGAACTTATTCCCACCGACGGCCACAAACCAGCGGACAATGCGTCCCCGGACCCCTTGATCGAAGCGCAGATCCCTGCGCAGCAGTTCAGGGAAATGGGTTTCAAAGAGGGCGAAACGCTGGTGGTGACACCGCGCCGCGCCCGGGTTTTTCTGGACGAGGCCGCTGGAATTTGACCCCCTGAGCCGCTGCGCGTCTTCCCCCCAAGGGGATGGCGGCCGTTGCTGCGGGGCGGACCATGCTGGCCGTCCGCTGGCCTGGGCCGAGCCGGTTTCATGGGCAATGCCCTGGGCAGTGGCTATTGGACAAGGGAGAAAGAATGAATTGGTTGACTACGGCCCCGCGCCGTGTGCTCGCGCTCATCAGTGTGGCCTGCGTGGCCCTGCTGGCCTTTGGCATGTATCTGCAGCATGTGGTGGGCCTGGAGCCTTGCCCGATGTGCATCGTGCAACGCTATGCGCTCGTTGCTGTCGCAGTCTTCGCAGGCTTGGCAAGCGCAAGAGGCAACAAGGGCTGGTGGATGACATTCGCTGCGCTGGCCGTGGTCTCGGCCGGTTTTGGCGCCTTCGTGGCGGCCCGCCAGAGCTGGCTGCAATGGTATCCCCCCGAAGTCGCCACCTGCGGCCGGGATTTCTACGGAATGATCGAGAACTACCCCATCAGCCGTTCCATCCCCATGATCTTCCGGGGTTCGGGCGACTGCACGGCGATCGACTGGACGTTTCTGGGGGGCTCGATCGCCAACTGGTCGTTTGTCTGCTTTGTGGGGTTTGCCGTGGTGCTGCTGGTGCTGCTGGGGCGTGGACTCACGAAGGGTAACCGGGGGGGCTCTGGCTATTCGATGGCGTGATGCCTTGATGGCTCAGCATGACTCTCGCCAAAGGCGCTCTTCGGAGCGCCTTTTTTTCGAGTGGGGTGTGGTTGGGGTGTTTACCCGGCGGATCCGGTGGCTTGGAGCGGCAGCAATCAACCCGTTGCGGAAGCTCGCTGGCACACCGCAACTGAACGCTAAACAGCGGTCGGTTGATGCGATCGGCTGAAGTCACGGTATTGGCCGCATTGCGGTCATCCGCGCACGTCAACTCAAAGTCTCGTCCGAAGCGAGTGGCGGACATTCGAGAATCCATCGACAGCACCGAAATTTGACGCACTGCCGTGTGGAACGTGTTTCCACACAGCCTCGGCCATCTGCGGACGGCCCTCGTATTGCAGTAGCAGCCGTTGTGGGCAGCTCGGCTGCCGTTTCGCCGCCATTCACCTCCGGTCAAACTCCGGTTCCATATAATTTTCAGAACCGATGACGACCTCCGATCCGATCAAAACACGGGGAAACCCGAACATCTTGTCTGCCGCACACAGCCTCCTTGTCGTCGACGACGATCCTATGACCTGTACACGGGTCAAGGCCTACTTTGAGCGGGAAGGCTACTGCGTCCGAGTGGCTGCCAATGGCGATGAAATGTGGGACTGCCTGCGCCAGCACCCTGCCGATGTGGTACTGCTGGACATCGGTCTGCCTGGTCGTGACGGTCTCGAACTGGCGCGGGAGCTGCGCACTCACAACGCCAGCATCGGTCTCATCCTGGTGACCGGCCGCAACGATGACATCGACAAGATCGTGGGCCTGGAGTCCGGTGCCGATGATTACGTCACCAAACCCTTCAACGCGCGCGAACTGCTCGCGCGGGTCAAGATCGTCCTGCGGCGCCTGCGCCCGGTGTCGGCAGCAGGCGCGTCCGGGCTGCAACGCAAGCTGGGCACATGGACGCTGGACCTGGCGCAGCGCAAGCTCACCGCGGCGAATGGGCGCCAGGAGATACTGACCCGGGGCGAGTTTGATCTGCTTGCCGCACTGGCACGGCACCTTGGGACTGCGGTGGAGCGCGAGCGCTTGATGCAGCAGGTTTTCCACCGCTCGTGGGACCCGAGCGATCGCACCGTCGATGTGCTGGTGGCCCGCTTGCGCGAGAAGATGGAAAAAGACCCCCGACACCCGGAACTGATCGTTACCGTCCGGGGTGTAGGTTACCTGCTGGCCGACAACGCGGCATCCTGACCCCCTTCGTCGGGCGAGCCAAGCCAGCCTTCGAGCGCCTCGATCCCCTCGGGAATGCTCTCCAACAGCTGGCTGACCAGCAATACACGCTGCGCCGCCGTCAACATTCCTGCACGGACCGCGTCTTCCAGGCGCCGGCAGGCCTGCATGACGCGCAGAAGCCCCAGGTTGCTCGCTGCGCTGCGCAGCTGGTGGGTGGTCCGTCGGATCTGTTCGGCGTCGGCGGCCTGCGCTGCATCGTGCAGGGATGTTGCGGACGCATCGGAGACTTGGCGGAACAGGCTCAGCAACTGCCGCAGGACATCGAGTCCGAGGTCTTCGCGCTCCTGTGTGAGATAGGCCTCGTCCAGCGTTGGTGCATCGCCTGCCGCTGCCACGTCCTTGACCGGTGGGGTGGATGTTGAGGCACCCGTCGGGGGTGAGGAGGCCTGCAGCGCCCGAGCCAGTGCACGCGCAAGCTCGCCGCGCTGGAAAGGTTTGCTGAGAAAGCCCACCATGTTGGCAGCGGCCGGGTGTTCGAGGATGTCCGGCGTGACATGCGCGGACATGCCCAGGATGGGCAGTGCCCGCCACCGGCCGTCGTCGAGGGTGCGCAGCGTCTGGGCGACTTCCAGCCCCGAATCGCCGGGCAGGCTGATGTCCATCAGCACGCAGTCCGTGTGCCCCCCATGGCGCAGCAAATCGATGGCGGTGGGGCCGCTGTCGGCCAGCCGCACCCGATGGCCCAGTGCTTCCAGGTAACGCTGGCAGACGATGCGGTTGATGTCGTCGTCCTCGACCACCAGCACATCCAGCGATGGGATCGGGTCGGCGATATCGGGCAGTGGAGCCGGTGATGTTCCTGCCGCAGCAGGCTCGAACGGCAGTTCGAAGCCGACCTCCGTGCCTTCCCCGACCGTGCTCTTGAGCCACAGGCGCCCCGCCATCAGTTCCACCAAGCGTTGGCAGATGGCCAGGCCAAGTCCGGTCCCGCCATGCCGACGATGCGCCGTGTCCTCCACCTGGACAAACGGTTTGAAAACAGCCTCCTGCTGGTCGGTCGGAATGCCCATACCGGTGTCGAGCACCTGAAACTGCAGACGCACCACGCCCGTCGGGTGGTCCGCTGCACGTACCACCTTCACCGTGACTTCGCCTTCGTCGGTGAACTTGATGGCATTGCCGATGGTGTTGAGCAGGATTTGGTTGAGCTTGCGGCGATCGCCCACGAGCCACTCTGGCACGTCATCGGCGATATCGCGCACAAGTGCCAAGCCCTTGCTGCGCACCGCGACGGACTGCAGTGCCAGCATGTCGTCGATGACATCCCGTACCGCGAAGGGCTCCCGCGTGACTTCCAGCTTGCCGGCCTCCAGGCGGGAAAAACCCAGCATGTCCTCCAGGGTTTCCAGCAGGGTGCCGTTGGCGTACTCGATCATCCGCAGGTACTCGCGTTGACGATCGTCCAGTGCGGTGTCGCGCAGCAGGTGCACGCTGCCGCTGACTCCGCTGAGCGGCGTGCGCAGCTCGTGGCTGAGGCTGCCGAGAAACTCGTTCTTCGCACGGTTGGCCTCCTCGGCCTCGCTCCGTGCCTGCGCGTGCAGCGCGACTTCGCGCTCCAGAAGTTCGTTGCTGCGGCTGAGTGCCGCGGTGCGGTCCTGCACCTGCTGCTCCAGTTGCTGCTGGTGCACGCGCAGCGACTGCTCCAGGCGTTGCCGTTCGATCGCGTGCTCCCGGAACTGCTCCAGCGCCTGCACCAGCGGCGCCAGCGGATCGTGGCGGGCCACCGGATGGGTGATCGCCACGCTGTGATCGCCGGCCATGAGTGCCCGCATGGCGTTTTCCATGCCCTTGAGTCGACCCAGCAACTCGTAACGCAGGATCAACCAGAACGTGGCCAGCAAGGCCAGCAAGAGGACACCGGCGACGGCCAGAAAGCCCACGGCTCCGCGGGCGATCGCGGTACGCGAGCCTGTGCCCACCTGCGCCATGGCCTGTTGACTGGCCTGGAGCAGTGCGGCCCCTTGTTCGTTCAGGTGCAGTGCCAGGGCAGCCCCCGTATCTCGCGCAGCGGCCAGCTGTCCGTCGAGCGCCACGCGCTGAGCCTGCAAGGCAAACAGGCCCTGCGGCGTCAATGCCGCCTTCAGTATGTCGGCATGCCGCTGCGCTGTGGCCTTGCGGGTCGGGTCCCGGAAGTCCTGCAGCCGATGCGACAGGATGGCAAGATCGGCTGAAAAATCTTTGCCCAGATCCCGCAAGGCCGGCGATGTGGGGGCACCCTCCACGCGATCGAGCGTGGTCTTGATCCGGAAGCAAACGAGCTGCAATTCGGACATGCGCTCCATGCGATCGATGTCCACCTCGATCAGGCGGTCCAGTGACTCGAGAATCTCGTCCCGGCTGGCGCCGCGCTCCACCATGGGGTAAAGGCTGGACACGGTGGCCGTGGAATAGGTCGAGGCATTCGCCGCCAGCGCCTCCGCCAGCAGCATCAGCTCGGCCACGGCCCGGTGCAGGGCCTCCTGGGCCTGGCGAATCTCGGCTTGCACCTGCTGTGACTGCCGCGCCTTGCTGGCCTGCAACCCGAGATTGGTGTGCATCTCCTGGACCGTCACCGCCAGGGCCTGTTCCAGCTGGGGCTCGAAGTCCTGCTGTTCCAGACGCCCCAGCAGGTTGCGCACCTGGGCCAGTTGCGCGTCGCCCTGGCGTTGAAAGGCATCGACCTCATCGACGGTTTGCGCGAGCCGCAGCTGATCGACGAGCGCCAGGGTGCGGTTGTTGAGCTGAATAACCGCACCGACCGCTTCCAGTGCCGGCACTGTGTTGTCGATGATGCGGCGCTGCAGCCCGACCACCTGGTTGAAGCTGAGCCAAGCCGTGGCCGCCACCGCCGCCGTCAACAGCGCGCCCACGGTCAACGCCAGCCCGATCTTGCCGATCAAGCCCAGCCGGCGGTCGAGCCGCTTGATCCAGGGGAGCATCATTTCCAGTCCAACGTTCGCGTGCCGACCAAAGTCATCTGTCTTACTATTCTGACCCGGAAACCGGCTTACAGTCCGCGGGCATGACGTCCGCCTTTCTTTCCCTTCACCCGTTGCGACGAGCCGCCGCTTCCTTGTGGGGCCTGTGCATGGCCTGGTCCGTGGTGGTCGCACCCGCTGCAGCCCAACCCATCCTGAGCTGGGAACCGCCATTCAAGGCGGCCGCGCCCGTGCGGGCCAAATACACGCCGGCTGCGCCCGCCCGCCAGCCGTGGGTGCTGTGCGTGGTGGTGCCACACATCAAGGATGCGTATTGGCTGGGCGTCAACTACGGCATGGTGGAGGAAGCGCGCCGCCTGCGCGTAGAGGTGCGATTTGCCGAGGCCGGCGGATATGCCCAGTTGGCGGTCCAGCGTGCCCAGATACAGGCCTGTGCCTCAGACCGCCGCGTGCACGCCCTGATCATCGGTGCCGTCACCCATGATGTCATGACCCCGTACCTGCGCCAGCTGACAACGCGCATGCCCGTCATTGGCACCGTCAATGCCATTGACGACGTCGGCATTTCGGGCAAGGTGGGCGTGGACTGGGACGACATGGGCCGGGCTGCTGGCCGCTTTCTGGTTCGCCAGGCGCGGGGCGACGGCCCTCCAGTGCAGGTGGCCTGGTTCCCGGGGCCGCACAGTGTCAGCGAAGGCGTGGACCGCGCCTTTCGCCAGGCCATCGCCGGCAGTCGCGTCGTCATCCGCACGACCGCATGGGGCGACACCGGCAAGGCCGTGCAGCGCAATCTGCTACAGCAGGTGCTCGACGATCACAAGGACCTGGACTTTGTGGTCGGCAATGCCCTGATGGCGGAGGCCGCCATCAGCGTGCTGCGCGAACGTGGCCTGCAGGACCGGGTAGGCACCATATCGACCTACTTCACGCCGGCGGTGCACCGGGGCATCCTGCGAGGCCGCATTCTCGCCGCCCCTACCGATGCCCCCGTGCTCCAGGGCCGGATGTCGATCGGCCTGGCGGTCGATCTGCTGGAGCGGCGGCCGACCCGTCGGCACATCGGTCCGGTGATTCGCACTGTGGAGCAAGGCAATCTGGGCGAGATCAATATCGACGAATCGCTGCCACCACCCCTGCTGATGCCCCAGTTCCACCACCGGCCCGACATGGCGAACTGACGCACCGCCCGTTAATGCGGTTAACAAAGGCACGGCACAGCACAACAAATCCGAGCGCGCCATTGATCTGTGATTCCTAGCATCAGGACATACCCCATCGGTCTGTTTTATTTGCAAGGAGATCCACCATGACCATGACCCGACGCGGCCTTTTGAAGGCATCGGTTGCCTCGGCAGTGACTGCCAACGGCCTGACCTGGTTCGCAGCTGACGAAGTGTTTGCCGCCGACACCCAGGTGATTCCCAGTGCCAGCCACTGGGGCCCGTTCAAGGCAGTGGTGAAGAATGGCGTTCTGGTCGGCATCCAGCCGCTCAAGGACGTGGACGCCACACCGACCACCATGCTCACGGAGGGCCTGATCGGCCGTGTCTATCACAAGACCCGTGTGAAGTACCCGATGGTGCGCAAGTCCTATTTGGCCAACCCCACGGGTGACACCAAGCCTCACCTGCGCGGCAAGGAACCCTTTGTGCGCGTCAGCTGGGAGCAGGCGCTGGCGCTCACGGCCGATGCCATCGTGCGCACGGCTGAGAAACATGGCAACGAGGCGCTGTTCAGCGCTTCCTACGGCGGCTGGTCGCACGCCGGTCTGCTGCGTCCGCAGGTGCTGCAGGGCCGCCTGTTCGGCCTGATCGGTGGTCATTCGGTCACCACCGGCGACTATTCCGGCGGCGCTTCGCAGGTCAGCCTGCCGCACATCATTGGCGACATGGAGGTCTACTCGCCCCAGACTTCATGGGAAGTGATGGCCGAGCGCACCGAGGTCATGGTCTGGATCGGCTGCGACCCGTTCAAAAACAACCGTATCGAGTTCACGGTCGCCGACCACCAGATGTTCCCGCGCTGGATGAAGATCAAGGAGCGCGGTGTCAAGTTCATCTCCATCAACCCGCAGTACACGCCGACCGACGATGCAGTCGGCTCCGAGTGGATCAAGATCGTTCCGAACACGGACGTGGCGTTGTTCTCGGCCATGGCCTACCATGTCTACACCACCGGCAAGCATGACAAGGCCTATCTGGCCAAGTACACCGTTGGGTTCGACAAGTACCTGGCCTACCTGCTGGGCAAGGACGGTGACGGCACGCCGCCCAAGACCCCTGAGTGGGCCGCCAAGATCACCGGCATTCCAGCCGCCAAGATCGTCGAGCTCGCCGAGCTGTTTGCCTCCAAGCGCACCCAGTTCGCTGGCGCCTGGTCGCTGCAGCGCGCACACCACGGCGAGATGACACACTGGGCGATCATCAACTTCGCAGCCATGCTTGGCAAGATCGGCAAGCCGGGCGAAGGCGTGGGCTTCAGCTGGCATTACGGTGGTGGTGGCATGGCGCAGTCCAACGCCATCATGCCGGTTGGCTTGTCGCAGGGGCGCAACCCGATCAAGGCGCGGTGCCCGGCCTCGCGCATCAGCGAAATGCTGATGAATCCCGGCAAGGAATACACCCGCGACGGCGCGACGCACAAGTATCCGCTGGTCAAGCTGATCTACACCGCTGGCAACAACTTCATGTCGCACCAGCAAAACACCAACGAGTTGCTGCGTGCGATGAATCAGCAGGTCGAAACGGTGATTTGCCAAGACCCCTGGTGGTGTGCCTCCTCGCGCTTTGCCGACATCGTGCTGCCCGCCACCTCGGCCCTCGAGCGCGACGACATGAGCACCGGCGGAACCTACAGCAACGACAAGATCTACGCGATGCGTCAGGTCATCAAGCCTTATGGCGAGAGCCTGGACGATTTTGAGATCTTCCGCCGCCTGGCTGCACTGATGGGCGTCGAGTACGGCTTCACCGAAGGCAAGTCGGTCATGGACATCCTCAAGGCCTCGTACGCAGCGACCGGCCAGAAGGTACCGTTCGACCAGTTCTGGAAAGACGGTATCGTGCGCATTGACGTGCCCGAGAAGATGCGCAAGTGGGTGCGCCACGGCGACTTCTATACCGACCCGGTGAAGAACCCGCTGCACACCAAGTCCGGCAAGATCGAGCTGTTCTGCTCCGAGATTGCGCGATTCAACGTGCCCGACTGCCCGCCGGTTCCGAAGTATCTGGAACCGGTGGAGTTCCTGGGCAATGCCAAGCCCGGACAGGTGCATGTGGTCAGTCCGCACCCCTACAACCGGGTGCACTCGCAGATGGCCAACGCCGACGTGCGCCTGGAGCAGAACGTGAAAGGGCGCCAGCATGTGCTCATCAGTGTCGAAGATGCCGCCGCCAAGGGCATCAAGAGCGGTGACCTGGTCGAGTTGTTCAACGATCGTGGCGCGCTGATTGCCGGTGCGGTGGTCACCAACAAGATCATGAAGGGCGTGGTCAGCCTGGAAGAGGGCAACTGGATCCAGCTCGATTCCAAGGGCCGCTGCAACAGCGGTGCGATCAACATCATCACGACCAGTGTGGCGTCGAGCGGCCTGAGCCAGGCCACCAGCGCCAACACCTGTATTGCCAACCTCAAGCGTTGCGATGATGCCGAGTCGGTCAACCGCGCATACGAGCCGCCAGCGATCGAACGGGTGGCGCAAAGCAAGCTGGATGTCGATGCCCTCAAGCTGAGCGAGCGTGCCACCATCGTCAAGGGCGCGACCATGGGCGCTATGCTGCCGGGCGAGAAGTTGTTCTACGAGCGCTGCACAGTGTGTCACGTGCCGCGCGAGCCGGGTGACTTCACCAAGAGCCAGTGGCACGGCATCACGCAGAGCATGTTCCCGCGGGCAGGACTGGATGATCTCCAGCGCAAGGTGGTGCTGGACTTCCTGGAGAAGAACGCCAAGGACGCCATCGTGCCCTGACGCACCGCGGCGCGTTGCATCGGGAGTGACGGCACTGCGCCGGCACTTCCGTTTCACGAAGCACGAAGCGAGCACAAGGCCATGAAAATCTTCGGCATCACAGGCCACTCGGGCATGGGCAAAACCACCCTGCTCGAAAAGCTGATTCCCGAGCTTCGCTCCCGCGGGCTCACGGTCTCCCTGATCAAGCACCGCCACAAGGACATCGAGGTGGATCGTCCCGGCAAAGATCCGATACCAAAGCGATAGCGGACCTGGTGTTGAGGAAAGGGCGGCCCGCGGCTGAATTCTTGGAGACAAAATTTGCAACCGCAATCTCCGTACCGGAAGCGCGTGTGATCTGCGACACAGAGGACGTTTGAGTTGAAGGATTCAACCTCCGTTGCGGGTCGTTACAACCGCTCACTTCGGGCGCGACGAGTCGTTCTTAAGCGCAACCAGCCTGGAACGGTCAAATTGCCAAATCCATCGAAGGACTGGTCCTGGCCGATAACGCCCGCTGAACCCTGGGCCCCGCTCCGTACTGCGCCCCAACGGAAATCCCTCGGGCCAGCGCTATCTTCCGGCACCGCCAATTGGCACCAACATTCCCTGCGGGTGTGGAAACCGCACCCCCTCCGTTCCATCCACCCACGCGGGCAGCTTGTGCATCACGCTGGCAAAAAGATCGCTGGCTTGCCACTGCGCCAGCCAGGCCTGCAGATGCGGCCAGGGCTGGGCGGCCCACCAGCCTGCATCGATGCCGGCGAATTGGCGCACAAAGGGCGCAATGGCCATGTCTGCCAGGGCAGCGTGGGTGCCGAACAGGTGGGGCTGGGTGGACAGGCGGGCATCCAGTGCGCTCAGCCAGGCCACGGCCTGCGCGCGCGCTGCGTCGATGGGAGCATCGGGGTAGCGGCTGGGGTATTTGCAGCGGTCCAGCGCCCGCTTGAACGGGCCATCGCATTCCGCGATCAGGGCCCGCATGTCTTCCAAGCTGCCGTGGCTTGGCGTGCGCCAGCCGCCGGGGTCGTGCTGCGCCAGCGCCCACAGCATGATGTGCAGGCTTTGGTCCAGCACCTGGCCGCCTGGCAGCACCAGCACTGGTACGGTGGCCTTGGGCGACGCCTGCAGCAGACCCTGGGGTTTGTTCTTGAGCACCACCTCGCGCAGTTCGCAGGTCTGGCCGCTCACCGCCAGCGCCAGCCGGGCGCGCATGGCGTAGGGACAGCGGCGAAAGGAATAGAGGACGGGCAGGGCGTTCAAGCGGGCTCGTCCTCGCTGGCGCCACCCTTGTCCCTGGCGAGGGCCCGCGCCGGGTTGCCTGGCTGCAGTGCACCAATGTGGGCCTGCCCGCGCTGGGCGGCCAGCCGCATCTGTCGCTCGCGTTCGGCCAGTGCGCGCTCCTGCCCGGGGGTGCGGGTGCCGTGGCAATAGGGGCAGCTTACGCCGGCCACGTAGTGGGGTGATGCCAGCTCGCCGGTGCCCAGCGGCATGCGGCACGAGCGGCACAGCTGGTGGTGGCCGGGCGCGAGGCCGTGGCCTACGGACACGCGCTCGTCGAACACAAAACAGTCGCCGTGCCAGCGGCTGGCTTCTTCGGGCACGGTTTCGAGGTATTTGAGGATGCCGCCTTCGAGGTGGTACACCTCGTCGAAGCCCTGCGACTTGAGGAAGGCCGTGGACTTTTCGCAGCGGATGCCGCCCGTGCAGAACATGGCCACGCGCGGCTTGCCGGCCAGCACGCCGCCGGGTTGCGATTGCGTCGCCACCCAGGCCGGAAACTCGGCAAAGCTTCTGGTGTGCGGGTTGATGGCGCGCTCGAACGTGCCGATGCCCACCTCGTAATCGTTGCGCGTGTCCACGACCACCACGGCGGGGTCGCCGATCAGTGCGTTCCAGTCCTCGGGCTTCACATAGGTGCCCGCGTTGCGCGCGGGGTTCAGGCCGGGCACGCCCAGGGTGACGATCTCGCGCTTGAGGCGCACGCGCATGCGGTAGAACGGCTGGCGGTCCGTGGGCGCCTCCTTGTGCTGCAGGGCGGCAAAGCGGGCATCGCTGCGCAGCCAGGCCAGCACGGCCTGCACACCGGTCGGTTCACCCGCAATGGTGCCGTTGATTCCCTCGGGCGCCAGCAGCAGCATGCCGCGCACGCCGCGCTCGTCGCACAGGGCCTGCAGCGGCGCGCGCAAGGCGGCGCAGTCGGGCAGATCGACAAACTGGTACAGGGCGACGGTGAGGAGGCGGGGGGTGACCGGGTGCACGAAAGGGGCGCCGTGAAGTTGCAGGTAAGGTGATGCAGACGCGCTGGCCTGTGGTCAGCGCCTGGGTGTTTTCACAGCTTTTTGACCAGCACCTGGCTGCGCCGGTCCCAGTTGTATTTGCGCTTGCGTGCGTCGGGCAGCCAGTCGGGGTCCACCACCACGAAGCCGCGCTTGATGAACCAGTGCATGGTGCGCGTGGTCAGCACGAAGATGCTGTCCAGCCCCATGGCGCGTGCGCGCTGCTCGATGCGCTTGAGCAGCTTTTCGCCATCGCCCGTGCCCTGGCTTTGCGGCGACACGGTGACGGCGGCCATCTCGGCGGTCTTGGCCTCGGGGTAGGGGTAGAGCGCCGCGCAGCCAAAGATCACGCCATCGTGCTCGATGATGGTGTAGGTGGCGATGTCGCGCTCGATCTCGGTGCGGTCGCGCTTGACCAGCGTGCCGTCCTTCTCGAACGGCTCGATCAGTTGCAGGATGCCGCCCACGTCGTCAATCGTGGCTTCGCGCAGTTCTTCGAGCTTTTCGTCGATGACCATGGTGCCGATACCGTCGTGCACATACACCTCCAGCAGCAGCGAGCCGTCGAGCGCGAAGGGAATGATGTGGCTGCGCTCCACGCCGGCCTTGCAGGCCTTCACGCAGTGCTGCAGGTAAAAACCCGTGTCGGTGGGCTGCTGCGCCGTGGGCAGCGTGGCCAGCAGGGCCTGGGCGGCGGCCAGCGGCAGCTCGGTGTCGATGGGGTTGTCGTCGCTGGCGGGTTCGCCCGGCTGCATGCGGATGCCCGAAACCTCGGTCAGAAAGATCAGCTTGTCGGCGCGCAGCTCGATGGCCACGCTGGTGGCCACTTCTTCCATGGCCAGATTGAAGGCCTCGCCGGTGGGTGAAAAGCCAAACGGCGACAGCAGCACCAGCGCACCCATGTCCAGCGTGCGCTGGATGCCCCCTGCGTCCACCTTGCGCACTACGCCCGAGTGCTGGAAGTCCACGCCATCCACAATGCCCACCGGCCGCGCCGTGAGGAAGTTGCCCGAGATCACGCGCACCGTGGCGCCGGCCATGGGTGTGTTGGGCAAGCCCTGGCTGAAGGCGGCCTCGATCTCGTAGCGCAGCTGGCCGGCGGCCTCCTGTGCGCAGTCGAGCGCCACCGAATCGGTGATGCGGATGCCGTGCGAGTATTTGGCGGCGTGCCCCTTGGCCGCCAGCTGCTCGTTCACCTGGGGGCGAAAGCCATGTACCAGCACGATCTTCACGCCCATGGCTTGGATCATCGCCAGATCCTGCGCAATGTTGTGCAGCTTACCTGCCGCAATGGCTTCACCCGTGAGGCCAATCACAAACGTCTGGTGGCGAAATTTGTGGATGTAGGGCGCCACCGAGCGGAACCAGGGCACGAAGGTGAAGTTGAAGACGGCGGACATGGGCGGCAGTGCGGAGGTCGGAGGGTGAAGCCAAGGGCTGGGATAATTCGCGATTCTCTACGAAGTTTCTGCCTTGACTGCGTCCACCGCCTCCAACTCCCTGCACATCGAGTTTCCCGAATCCCTGCCCGTGTCGGGCAAGCGCGAAGAGATCATGGCCGCCATCAAGAAGCACCAGGTCATCATCGTGTGCGGTGAGACGGGCTCGGGCAAGACCACGCAGCTGCCCAAGATTGCGCTGGCGCTGGGCCGTGGCAAGTGCAACGCCAGGCCCGGTACCAAGGGCCAGCTCATCGGCCACACCCAGCCGCGCCGCATTGCGGCCAGCAGCGTGGCCAAGCGCATTGCCGAGGAGCTGAAGACCCCGCTGGGCGACGTGGTCGGCTTCAAGGTGCGGTTCCAGGACCGGCTCTCGCGTGATGCCTCCGTCAAGCTGATGACCGACGGCATCCTGCTGGCCGAGACGCAGACCGATCCGTTGCTCAAGGCCTACGACACGATCATCATCGACGAGGCGCACGAGCGCAGCCTGAACATCGACTTTCTGCTGGGTTACATCCGGCAAATCCTGCCGCGCCGGCCCGATCTGAAAGTCATCGTCACTTCGGCCACCATTGACGCCGACCGGTTTGCCAGGCATTTCGAATCGGCCAAGGGTCCGGCGCCGGTCATCATGGTGTCGGGCCGCACCTTCCCGGTCGAGCAGCGCTACCGCCCGTTTGAGGACAGCCGCGACTATGGCCTGAACGAAGCGATTGCCGATGGCGTGGACGAGCTGTGGCAGGGCAATGTGGCGGGCGACATCCTGGTTTTTCTGCCCGGCGAGCGCGAGATCCGCGAAGCGGCAGACCACCTGCGCAAGCACCTGGCGCACCAGCCCGTGATGCGCAATGCCGAGGTGCTGCCGTTGTTCGCGCGCCTCTCGCAGGCCGAGCAGGACCGCATCTTTGACGGCCACACGGGCCGGCGCATCGTGCTGGCCACCAATGTGGCCGAGACCTCGCTCACGGTGCCAGGTGTCCGGTATGTCATAGACGCAGGCACAGCGCGCGTCAAGCGCTACAGTTTCAGAAGCAAGGTGGAGCAGTTGCTGGTCGAGCCCATCAGCCAGGCAGCGGCCAACCAGCGCGCAGGCCGCTGCGGGCGCGTGGCCAACGGCATCTGCATCCGCCTGTACGACGAGGCCGGCTTCAACAGCCGCCCGCGCTTCACCGACCCCGAAATCCTGCGCAGCTCGCTGGCCGGCGTCATCCTGCGCATGAAGTCGCTGCACCTGGGTGATGTGGCGCAGTTTCCGTTCATCGAAGCGCCTTCTGGCCGCGCGATTGCCGACGGCTACCAGCTGCTGGGCGAACTGGGCGCGGTGGACGACGCCAACGAACTCACGCCCATGGGTGCTGAGCTGTCGCGCCTGCCGCTGGACCCGCGCGTGGGCCGCATGATCATCGAGGCGCGCGACCGCAAGGCGCTCGATGAAGTGCTGGTGATTGCCAGCGCATTGAGCGTGCAGGACGTGCGCGACCGCCCCCTGGAAGCGCAGCAGCAGGCCGACCAGGCGCATGCCAAGTTCGACGACGACAAGAGCGAATTCAGCGGCTACCTCAAGCTGTGGAAATGGATCAACGAGGCCCGGGGCGGGGCGCCCAGCCTGCCCTCGGCCCGCGCCCAGAAGGCCATGGCGGCGCAGAAGGCGCCTTCGCAGGCCTACTTGCCGGTGGCGCAGCGCAGCGGCGGTGCTCGTCCTGCGGCAGCGCCTGCCGCACCTACTGCCGCCCCAGCCGCCACCCACAAGCTCAGCAACCGCCAATACGAGCAACTGCTGCGCCAGAACTTCATCAGCATCCGCCGCCTGCGCGAGTGGCGTGACATCCACACCCAGCTGCTCACGGTGGTGACCGAGCACAAGTGGCAGATCAACACCCAACCCGCCAGCTACGAGCAGCTGCACCTGTCCATGCTGGCCGGGCTGCTGGGCAACGTGGGCGCCAAGAGCGACGAGGAAGACTGGTACCTTGGCGCGCGAGGCATCAAGTTCTACAAGCACCCCGGCGCGCACCTGAACAAGAAGCCCGGCCGCTGGATCATTGCATCGGAGCTGGTGGAAACCACGCGCCTGTTTGGGCGCGGTATTGCCGCCATCGAGCCGCAGTGGCTGGAGCAGATGGGCGGGCATCTCTTGCGCAAGCAATTGCTCGACCCGCACTGGGAAAAAAAATCCGCCGAGGTGGTGGCGCTGGAGCGCGCCACGCTCTACGGCATCGTGGTCTACAACAACCGCCGCGTGAACTTCGGCAAGGTGGACCCGCACGCCGCGCGCGAGATCTTCATCCGCGAGGCGCTGGTGGGCGGCAACTGGGAAACCAAGCTGCCGTTCCTGGCAGCCAACCAGAAGCTGATTGCCAAGGTGGAGGAGCTGGAACACAAATCCCGCCGCCAGGACGTGCTGGTGGATGACGAACTCATCTACGCCTTCTACGACCAGCAACTGCCGCCCGAGGTGTGCAGCGGCCACAACTTCGAGGCCTGGTACCGTGAGGAATCGAAAAAGCAGCCCGATCTGCTCAAGCTCACCCGCGACGAGCTGATGCGCCACGAGGCCGCAGGGATCACCACCAACGCCTTCCCCAAGACCGTGCGGCTGGGTGGCGTGGACTGCGCCGCCAGCTACCTGCACGAGCCCGGCGACGCGCGCGACGGCATCACCGTGACCATCCCGCTGTTTGTGCTCAACCAGGTGAGCGACGAGCGCTGCGAATGGCTGGTGCCCGGCATGCTCAAGGACAAGATCCAGGCGCTGTTGAAAAGCCTGCCGCAGCGCCCGCGCAGCCGCTTTGTGCCGCTGCCCGACAGCGCCACGCGCCTGGCCGAACTGCTGGGCGCGCCCGAGCGTTTTGGCACGGGAAGCCTGACCGATGTGCTGCTCAAGCAGGTGCGCGACGAGACCTCGCTCGACGTGAAGCGCGCCGACTTCAAGCTCGACATGCTCAGCCCCCACCTGTTCATGAACTTCCGCGTGGTGGACGAACACGGCCGCCAGCTGGGCCACGGCCGCAACCTGGGCGCACTCAAGGCCGAATGGGGCGCCAAGGCACGCGGGGCGTTCCAGGCGCTGGCGGGGCTCAAGCTGGGTGGTGCAGCGGCACAGGGTGCAGGCTCAGGGTCGAAAGTGCCTGCACCGCTTGATGGTAAATCGCAAGCAGCTATCAAATCAGGATTTAAAGGAGGGGCGCAACCTGCCAAGCCGGCGAGTACCACGCCCTCGGCCCCCGCAGGCCAGCGCTACACCACCTGGACGTTTGGCGAGCTGCCTGAACTCATGGAGATCAAAAAGGCCGGCCAGACGCTGATCGGCTTCCCGGCCCTTATCGACGGTGGCGACGCCGTGACCATCGAGGTCTTCGACGAGCCCGAAGTGGCCGCCGCCAAACACCGCGCGGGCCTGCTCCGCCTGTTTGCGCTGCAGATCAAGGACGCGCTCAAGTATCTGGAAAAGAACATTCCCGACCTGCAGAAGATGGCCGTGGCCTACATGCCGCTCGGAACGCAGGAAGAACTGCGCACCCAGATCATCGACGTGGCGCTGGACCGTGCCTTCCTGCTCGACCCACTGCCCACCGATGCGTTCGCCTTCAAGCGCCGCGTGGAAGAGGGCCGTGGCCGCCTCACGCTGATCGCCAACGAGGTGGCGCGCCTGGCCGCCACCATCTTGGTCGAATACGCCGCCGCCGCCCGCAAGATCAAGGACACCAAGAACGCCCCCGAGGCCACGCAGGATGCGCAGCAGCAGCTGCAGCGCCTCATGCCCAAGAACTTCGTGGCGGCAGCGCCCTGGGCGCAACTGGCGCACTACGCCCGCTACCTCAAGGCCATCACCCTGCGCCTCGACAAATACCGCGCCGACCCCGTCCGCGACGCCGCCAGACTGGCCGAGCTGCGCCCGCAGGAGCAGCGCTACTGGCGCCTGGTGGCCGAGCGCAAGGGCGCGGTCGATGCCCGCATGCAGGAGCTGCGCTGGCTGCTGGAGGAACTGCGCGTGAGCTTCTTCGCGCAAGAACTGCGCACGCCGCAGCCGGTGAGCGTGAAGCGGCTGGACAAGCTGTGGGTGCAGGTCAATAGCTGATGGCGGCTGTGCGGCAGACTGGGCTGAGGGGTGAGGGTGGCTTTGCAGCGGTTGCTGTCTGCCGATGCACACCCGACTGAACTCACGGTCATCGCCAGATTGCGGTCATCCACAAGCCGTGGCCACTACGCCCAGTTGGGAGTTCGACTTGAATTCGTCCCCTTCGATTCCCTCTGCGGAACAGGCCACGGCCTTGTCAAGCTACACGCTGTGGCCACTGGTGCGCTACATGCTGCACTTGAGCACACCCGGCCTTGGTGGGCGAACTGCAGTACCGCGATGCAGGGAGCGTGGTGTATGCCGGCACGGTCAAAAAGCGCACCACGGTTGCAGCCTGCCCACCGCGAGAGGTGCCGTTAGTGCCTGTGCTGATGATGCGCGTCAGGCACATGCGGGTGGGCATGGGTCATCGGTTCATGCACATGCGGATGGCTATGGCTTCCGTTGGGCATCACATCGTGAATGTGTAAATGGTGCCCATCGTCGTGCCTGTGGGCATGTTCATGCTCCAAGGCTTCGTGTACGTGTTCGTGCCCGTGGCTCTCAGCCAAATGCAGCACAACTCCGGCGAGCATGAGAGCACTACCCAACAGCATGAACCATCCCGCCGAGCGCTCTCCAAGGCCGAAGGCCACGGCAGCACCGATGAAGGGCGCGAAAGCGAACACCGACCCAGTGCGCGCAGCACCAAACGCACGTTGGGCCAAAAGATAAAAGCGCAGGCTCAGGCCGTAGCCTGTGGCTCCAACGGCCAGAAGTCCCAATGTGGCGGAGAACGAAGGCAGGGGTTCCCCCGTCCCTACTGCCAATGCAGCCGTTGCTGCAGAGCCCAAGATGGCCTTGGTCATCACCACTTGGCTGGGGTCGCGCTCAGCCAGCCCACGGGACAGGGTGTTGTCCACCCCCCAAGCGGCGGTGGCCAGCAGCACAGCCAGCAGCCCCAGCATTTGCATGCCTCCTTGCACGCCCTGGTCCAGAACGAGCGCCACTCCTCCTGCGAGCAGCAAGAGCATGGCGGTCCACACGCGGCGGTCCATGGTTTCGCTGTACATCCACCACGCCAGCGTGGCGGTGAACAAGGCCTCCAAGGTGAGCATGAGCGATGCGCTGGCACCGTTCGTGTGTTGCAGGCCCCACGCCAGGGCTGCCGGCCCCAGCGCAGCCCCAAAGCCAGCCATCGCCAAGAGGCGCGGAATGTCGGATCTCTTCAGCCGCGCTTCGTGCGCAGCAGTCCGCGTCGACAGGGCCCCCACCAGAGCCGCTCCCGTATACAGCAGCGCTGCCGTAGTGAATGCACCGAGTCCAGCCCCCAGTCTCTGTACCACAGGGGTACTGATGCCAAACAGCATCGCCGCCAGCAGGGCGAGCAAGCCACCGCGCAAGGCGGGGAGGTGCGAAGGGTCATGCGTCATAGTGCGCGTGATTTCACCATGATCCATCAGGAGCCATATCCTTTGGCGTGATGCATCCCGGATCCCGCCAAACCCATAGGCGCCAAGACCTGCTAGCGCTCACCCGGGAGTCGCTGGAGGTCCGTTTCCGGAAAGAGATGTCATCGACCTTTACCTCATATCCCTCTTCGCAGCGCGTTCTGGCGCCCATCCCGCTCCATTCCATCCCGCTCCATTCCATCCCGCTCCATTCCATGCCGCTCCATTCCATGCCGCTCCAGGTCACTTTGGCGACGTCAACGCGGGCCAGCCCCATTGCCCGCCTTTCGCGTGGCAACTAGGCTGGAGGGCAAAGGAGACTGTCTGCACCATGCGCCCCCACTTCAAGTTCTGGCCCCGCCGCTTGCCCCATTCCATCACCTTGCCCGCCACCTCGCTGTGGGACAACCTGGCCATCAGCGCACGCCGTTATCCCGACAAGGCGGCGCTGGTCTTTTTTGGGACCACGACCAGCTACCGGCAGCTGATGGAAGGGGCCGAGCGCCTGGCCGCGCGGCTCGTGCAGCTGGGCGTGCAGCGGGGCGACCGCGTGGTGCTGTGCATGCAGAATTGCCCCCAACTGGTGATGGCGCATTTCGCCATCCTGCGGGCCAATGCTGTGGTGGTGCCGGTCAACCCCATGAACCGGGCCGAGGAGCTCAAGCACTACATCACCGATCCTGACACCAAGGTCGCTATCACCACGGCCGATCTGGCCCCCGAGCTCGCCAAGGCCAGCAACGCGCTGGCGCTCGGCGAGCGCCTCGCCCATCTGGTGGTGACCCAGTTCACCGATGCTTTTGATCCCGGTGTGCAGGGCGCCGATGCCCCGCCCGAGGCATGGATGGAATGGCTGAGCACCCGGCATCCCTTGCCTGCATTGGAGGGGGGGCGCACCTACGCCTGGACGGATGCCGTAGCCTGCTCCGACATGTCCCCCGCATTGGCTGTGGGGCCCGACGACCTGGCGCTGCTGCCCTACACCAGTGGCACCACGGGGCTGCCCAAGGGCTGCATGCACCTGCACAAAAGCATCATGCACAACGCGGTGGCGGGCGCCCTGTGGGGCAATGGGTCTGCCGACAACGTGACGCTGGCGGTGGTGCCCATGTTCCACATCACCGGCATGGTGAGCGTGATGCACACGGCCATCTACTGTGGTGCCACGCTGGTGATCATGCCCCGGTGGGACCGCGACCTGGCGGGACGCCTGATATCGCGCTACCAGGTCACCACCTGGACCAATATCCCCACCATGGTCATCGACCTGCTGGGCAGCCCGAACTTTGCCAGCTACGACCTCTCCAGCCTGGCCTACATCGGCGGCGGCGGCGCGGCCATGCCGCAGGCCGTGGCCCAGCGCCTGCTGGAGCAATACGGCCTGCGTTATGCCGAAGGCTATGGCCTGACCGAGACGGCGGCGCCATCGCATTCCAATCCGCCTGACCACCCCAAGCAGCAGTGCCTGGGCATTCCGTTCATGGGCACCGATGCGCGCGTGATCGATCCCGACACCCTGCAGGAAATGCCCGTGGGCGAGCAGGGCGAGATCATCATCCACGGCCCCGAGGTGTTCCAGGGTTACTGGAAGCGGCCCGACGCCACGGCGGCGGCGTTCATCGAGTTCGAGGGCAAACGCTTCTTCCGATCGGGCGACCTGGGGCGCATGGACGAAGAGGGCTACTTCTTCCTGACCGACCGTCTCAAGCGCATGATCAACGCCAGCGGCTTCAAGGTGTGGCCCGCCGAGGTCGAGGCGTTGATGTTCCGCCACCCGGCCATCCAGGAGGCCTGCATCATTGCCGCCAAGGACAGCTACCGGGGCGAGACCGTGAAGGCCGTGGTGGTGGTGCGCCCCACGCACCAGGACACCACCGAGCGGCAGATCATCGACTGGTGCCGCGAGAACATGGCGGTGTACAAGGTGCCGCGCATCGTGCAGTTTGTGACGGCGCTGCCCAAGAGCGGGAGTGGCAAGGTGATGTGGCGGCTGCTGCAGGAAAAAGAGCCGATCGACGCTACCGCTTCAGGAGGCTGATGGCCCGGCGCCCGCCGGCGCAAGCCCGAGAGGGCGCCGGCCGAAAACCCATGGCATGGACCACCTTGCGGTGGACATCGCAATGTGGTTGCCGGTTTCCGGGAGCGACAGGTCCTGCACACGCACGCTGAAGGTGCCAGTGGGGATGGCCAGCAGGCCGGGGCATCAAAACTGGCACGGCCGAAGTGGCGGCGTTCGCAGGGCAACGCGGTCTCCCGGGCCGGGCGGGGGATGGCTTCATGCCACTGCACGCAGCTGCAGGAGGCATTGCTGCAGATGTGTGGTTTGCCAAGCGCTCTTAAATGCATAGCTGCAGGCGCTTTTAAATAGTGCAATGAAGCCGAAATTCATGGATGTTATTGCACGGCAATTGACTATTTGCTTACATTTTTTGCGCAGCCTTTGCCAGAAACCCCCACCGATCTTGTTACAAAGGGGTGATTCCGATCCACAGAGACTCAACCATGAACCTCACCTTTCGTCACCTGATTTCCGGGGCCGCCACGGCGGTGCTGCTGGTTGCAGCCATCGGCGCCCATGCCCAGGCCTATGTCAATGCCACCGTGGGAGGGCAGGTGGTCCCCGGCGTGTATGGACGCATCGACATTGGCAATGCGCCGCCGCCACCGCTGATCTACGCCGAGCCCATGATCATCCACCGGCCGGCCGTGATGGTGCAGCGCTCGCCGATCTACATGCATGTGCCGCCCGGCCATGCCAAGAACTGGGGCAAGCACTGCGCCCGCTACAACGCCTGCGGCCAGCCGGTGTACTTCGTGAAAGAGCCTGTGCGCGGCCAGTACTACGGCGGCCAGCCTGGCAACAAAGGTCGGGATGACCGCCACTGGGATGATGATCGCCGGGGTGGCGGCAAGCACGACCGCGGCGACCGCCGGGACGGGCGTGGCGATGGCCGTGGCAAGGGCCACGGAAACCGCGACTGAGCTGCCAGCGTTGCCTTAAGCTCGGCTGCATGGCCGAAGTCACTTTTTCTCCTCCTTTCACCGGTCCCGATGGCGTGGCCAACCAGCTGCGCAAGACCGGCTACGCCGTGCTGTCGCCACCCGATGTGGCTGCGTGGTCCGGTTGCCGCCTCGATGATCTGCAGGCCCTGGCTGCTGACTGGGCCGCGTTGCCCCCCGATGATTTTCTGAAGGACGGTGGCCGCTACCGTCGCCGTCGCCATGCCTGTTTTGAAGTGGTGCACGGCGAGGTGGTGCAGGTGGCGCACCGGGCCCACTGGCAGCCGCTCGAATACAACGCACTGCATGGCGGCATGGAGCGCTGGTTTGCCCCGATGGCGGTCGAGACGGTGGCACGGCCTGTGTGGAGGCAGCTGCTGGCGGCGCTGGCCGCGCTGTCCGACACGGTGTTTGCCGCACCCGACGCGCCCGCGCGCTGGTTTGTCGAGGCGCACCAGTTTCGGATCGACACCACCGATGGCATTGGCCGCCCCACGCCCGAAGGTGCGCACCGGGATGGTGTGGACCTGGTGGCGGTTTTTCTGGTGGCCCGCGAGGGGGTGAAGGGCGGTGAAACGCGGGTGTTCGAAGCTGCGGGCCCGGCGGGCCAGCGCTTTACCCTGAGCGCGCCCTGGTCGCTGATGCTGCTGGACGACGCCCGCATGATCCACGAGACCACGCCTATCCAGCCCCTGGTGCCCGGTGGTTACCGCGACACGCTGGTGGTAACCTGCCGGCGCGGAAGTTTTCAGGGGGCGGATGTGGTGGCCCCGGGTGCCGGCCGGATTGCCACGGCGCCATGATTTGATGCGAATCAAGATACAAGCCAGAATGGGCCGCCACACTGACTCCCTATTTCCCGGCCTTTGCCTGGCCCCATCAACTTGAGGAGAAGCACCATGTTCAAGCACATTCTGGTTCCTGTGGACGGCTCCAAGACCTCCATGCTCGCGGTGTCCAAGGCAGCAGCCTTGGCCAAGACGTTTGGCAGTGCCGTCACGGCGCTGTATGTGATCGATCCCTACCCGTTCACGGGCGTGGGGGCCGATTTTGCCTATGGCCAGGCGCAATACCTGAGCGCCGCCACGGCCGAGGCCAGCAGTGCGCTTGACGCCACCAAGCAGGCCATGGCCGATGCGGGCGTGCAGGTTACTGCCGTGGTGGGCGAAGGCCATGCGGTGCATGACGCCATCGTGCGGGCCGTCGAAAGCACGGGCGCCGATCTCATCGTGATGGGCTCGCACGGTCGCCGCGGCCTGGAAAAACTGGTGCTGGGCAGCGTCACGCAGCGTGTGCTGGGCGTGGTGCACATTCCAGTGCTGGTGGTGCGGGACTGAGCGCCATCCCCCCATGAAAAACGGCTCCGAAAGGAGCCGTTTTTCATTTCAGTTTTCGATGATGCCGCGCATCACCCGCAGCCTTCTGATCGTGGAATGGGCACGCCCCAGACCAGTGCACCCGTGGAACTGGCTTCGCCAGGCCACCGGGTGCGTCCCCCTCCCGCGCAGCGAGAGAGGGGCTGAGAGGCGCGGCTCCAAGCCTACCTGCGCAGGCTTGGACGTCCTCGAAGAGCAGTCGCCTCTGGCGGCTGCACGGAGGCGCCAAAAGCGCCTCAGGGGGTTATTCAATTTTTGCGCCCGAGGCTTCCACGATGCCCTTCCACTTGGCGTAGTCGGTCTTGAGCAGGGTGCTGAACTGCGCTGCCGACATGGCTTCGGGTTCTGCGCCCTGGGCCTGGATGGCGGCCTTCATGTCGGCCGTGGCCAGCAGCTTGTTGATTTCGGCGTTGAGGGTTTTCACCACGGCGGCAGGCGTGCCGGCCGGGGCGAGTACGCCATACCAGGTGCTCACGTCAAAGTCCTTGAAGCCCGATTCGGCCACGGTGGCCACGTCGGGCAGCGAGGAGCTGCGCTTGGCCGAGGTCACGGCCAGGGGGCGCAGCTTGCCCGATTTGATCTGGCCCATGGCCGAGGGCACCGAAGACACCAGCAGGTCCACATTGCCCGCCAGGGCATCCATCAGCGCGGGGTTGGAGCCCTTGTAGGGAATGTGGCTGAGCTTGATGCCTGCGGCTTTCTCGAACAGGTCGCCGGCCAGGTGGATGGAGGTGCCGTTGCCGGGTGAGCCATAGGTGATGGTGCCGGGCGCGGCCTTGGCGGCGGCCACCACGTCGGCCAGGGTCTTGTACTTGCTGTTGACGCTGGTGGCGATGATCACGGGCGTCCAGGCCACATGGGCCACGGCGGTCAGGTCCTTGGTGGGGTCCCAGGGCAGGTTCTTGTAGAGCCAGGGGCCGATCACCAGGTTGTCCTTCTGGCCCATCACGATGTCGTAGCCCGTGGGCGCGGCCTTCACGGCCTCGCCGATGCCGATGGTGCCGCCGGCGCCGGCCTTGTTGTCGGCCACCACGGTCCATTTGGCGCTTTCGGTGAGCCGGGTGGCCACCAGGCGCGACAGGATGTCGGTGCCGCCTCCGGGCGGGAAGGGCACGATCAGGCGGATGGGCTTGGTGGGGTAGCTGGCTACCGGTGCGGGGGCCTGGGCATACGCCGATGCGCCCACGGCCAGGGCCAGGGCGGTGAAGGTAATCAGTTTGCGCATCATTCTTGGAAGTATTGAAGGATTCAGAAAACAGTGCGTGCTATTACACGCGCTCAAAAATGGCGGCAATGCCCTGGCCGCCGCCAATGCACATCGTGACCAGCGCGTAGCGGCCCTGGATGCGCTGCAGCTCGTGCAGCGCCTTCACGGTGATCAGCGCGCCGGTGGCGCCAATCGGGTGGCCCAGCGAAATGCCCGAGCCATTGGGGTTGACCTTGGCCGGGTCCAGGCCCAGGTCGCGGGTCACGGCGCAGGCTTGGGCTGCAAAGGCCTCGTTGGCCTCGATCACATCGAGGTCGTTCACCGTGAGGCCGGCTTTCTTGAGCGCCAGCTGTGTGGCGGGCACGGGGCCAATGCCCATGTACTTGGGGTCCACACCGGCGTGGGCATAGGCCACCAGGCGGGCCAGTGGCTTGGCGCCACGCGCCTTGGCGACACCGGCTTCCATCAGCACCACGGCCGCGGCGGCGTCGTTGATGCCCGAGGCGTTGCCAGCCGTCACCGTGCCGTTTTCCTTGGTGAAAACGGGCTTGAGCTTGGCCAGGTCGTCCATCGTGGCACCGGGGCGGAAATGCTCGTCGGTGGCGTATTGCACGTCGCCCTTCTTGCTCTTCAAGGTGACGGGCACGATCTGGTCCTTGAACACGCCGTTTTGCGTGGCGCGCTCGGCACGGTTGTGGCTTTCGACCGCCAGGCGGTCCTGGTCTTCGCGGCTGATGCCCCACTTGGCGGCGATGTTCTCGGCCGTCACGCCCATGTGGATGTTGTGGAAGGGGTCGTGCAGAGCGCCGATCATCATGTCCACCATCTTGGTGTCGCCCATACGGGCGCCCCAGCGCGTGGCCAGGCTGGCAAAGGGCACGCGGCTCATGTTCTCGGCGCCGGCGCCAATGGCCACGTCGGCATCGCCCAGCAAAATGGACTGGCTGGCGTTCACGATGGCCTGCAGGCCCGAGCCGCACAGGCGGTTGACGTTGAAGGCGGGCGTGCCCTCGCCGCAGCCGCCGTTGATGGCCGCCACGCGCGACAGGTACATGTCCTTGGGCTCGGTGTTGACCACATGGCCGAACACGACATGGCCCACGTCCTTGCCCTCCACGTTGGCACGTGCGAGCGATTCGCGCACGACCAGCGCGCCCAGTTCGGTGGGCGGCACATCTTTCAGGCTGCCGCCAAAGGTGCCAATGGCGGTGCGCACGGCGCTGACGACGACGACTTCACGGGTCATGGGGAATCTCCTCAGTGAATAAAAATCAAGATGAAATGGGCCTCTGGCGCTTGCCTGTGAAGCGCTGAAAGCTATGAATCAATGAACTAATGGCCGGTGGAGCCGGCACGCACCAAGCCCGTGCCACCGTGGAACCGGCTTTGCCGGGCCACGGGTGGCATCCCCCCGAGGGGGAAGGCGCGAAGCGGCTCAGGGGGGCGTTCATGTGTCGCGCACATCGGCCACCGGGTGGGTCCCGAAGTCTGCGCGCTCCAGCCAGGCCAGCACGCGGGTAGCGGCGTCGGCAGGCGATGTGAGCTGGCCACCCGTCTTGAGGTGGGCAAAATTGGGAGCGTCCGGAAATGCGGCCGCGTCGGTGCCGCGCAACTGCCGCTGCATGTCGGTGTCGATGACGCCCGGCGCCAGCGAACACGCCCTGGCGCCATGGGGCTTGAGGGCTTCATCCAGCGCCACGCAGCGCGTGAAATGGTCCATGCCCGCCTTGGCCGCGCAGTAGGCCGCCTGCGAGGCCATGGCACGGCGGCCCAGGCCCGATGAAATATTGAGCACCTTGCGCGGCATGGCCCAGCCTTCGGTGGCGCCCAGGAAAGCGGCCGTGAGCAGCATGGGCGCCTCCAGCCCCACGCGCAGTGCGTTGGCGAGGTCGGCCGGGTCGCTGGCGGACAGGGGCGCGATGCGCGGGATCACGCCAGCGTTGTTGATCAGCGTGGCGCTGGCAAAGGCCGCGGGACCCTGGGCTGCGAGCCACCCGCGCAACCGGTGCGCGACCTGCTCGCCTTGCGACAGGTCTTGCTGCCACTGCTCCAGCGTGGCACCGGCCTGGCTTGCCGCCTGGGCGAGCTCTGTACTGGCATGGCGCGAGATGCAGACCAGCGTGTGGTCCGGGCGCAGCAGCTGGTGCGCCATGGCCAGACCCATGCCGCGCGAAGCGCCGGTAAGAAGAACAAGGTGGTTCAAAGGCATGTTGCCATGGTACTGCGGTAAGCCTGCGGCGGGCTTTCAGCCGAGGATTTCTGGGGGTGAACCATCAGGATGCTATTGAGTTGATAGCTTTTATCGAGTGCTACACAAGCGCAAGATGCCTATTTGGCTAAAACTCTGCAGGCCAATGCAGCGTGATGCCTGCATTCGTCACGGGGTGCGTGAAAGCCAGGTGGCTGGCATGCAGCAGCAGGCGGGGAGCCTGGGCCTGCGTGGCGGCATCGGCATAAAGCGCGTCGCCCACAATGGCATGGCCGATGGCCGCAAGGTGCACGCGCAGCTGGTGGGTGCGGCCGGTGACGGGTGCCAGCTCGACCCGCGTGGTTTCGGCCTGCGCGTCATACGCCAGCGCACGCCAGCGCGTGAGGCTGGGTTTGCCCAGGTGGTGGTCGATCACGCGCAGCGGGCGGCGTGCCCAGTCGGCCGCAATCGGCAGGTCGATGTCATGCCAGGCGCTGTCTTCACCGCCCAGCTGCCCCTGCACCACCGCCTGGTAGCGCTTGTGCACCTGGCGTTCGGCAAACGCGTGGCTCAGGCGCTGCTGTGCATAGTGATGGCGGGCCATGAGCACGAGGCCCGAGGTGGCCTGGTCCAGCCGGTGCACGATGAGCGCGCCGGGCCAGCGCTGCTGTGCACGGGCGCTCAGGCAATCCTGTTTGTCGGGCCCCCGGCCGGGTACGCACAGCAGCCCCGACGGCTTGTGCAGCACGAGCAGGTCGGCATCGACATGGACCGCCTGCACACCGGTGTCGTCGGTACCCACGGTTTCAGGTGGCGCCATGGCCGGCCACCCGCCGCTTTTCGCTGGCGTGCAGTTGCGCGTTGCCCTGCTGCAGGGGCGAGCAGCGCTGGGCTGTGTGGAGGGGCGGGGATGGCAAGGGCGCTGCCTGCCCCTGGTCGTAGGGCGCCTGGGCTTGGTGCAGAAAGGACAGGTCGGAAAGGCTCATGGGTAGCGGGCACCGGCAAATGCCGCGCCCCTGCGAAGCAAGGCCTTTGCCTGTTTCAAGGAGTGTACGCCCGCGCGCACGCTGCGCTGCAGCGATCTCAGAACAGGTTTTAACGGCGCACAGACACCAGTTCCACCTCGAAGTTCAGCGTGGCGTTGGGGGGAATCACGCCGCCCGCGCCGCGTTCGCCGTAAGCGATGCCGGGCGGGCAGGTCAGCCGGGCCTTGCCACCGGGTTTCATGCGTTGCACGCCTTCGGTCCAGCAGGGGATCACGCGGTTGAGCGGGAACTCGGTGGGCTCGCCGCGCTTGTAGGAGCTGTCGAATTCCTTGCCATCGAGGAACATGCCCTTGTAATGCACTTTGACGGTGTCGGTGGCCTTGGGCGCATCGCCGGTGCCTTCCTTGAGCGATTCATAGACCAGGCCGCTGGCGGTGGTGACGGGCTTGGACTGGGCCATGGCGGCGGGGGCGAGGGCGAGCGAGGCGAGCAGGGCGAAAAGAATGCGCATGGGAGTCTGATGGAGTGGTGAAAAAAGAGAAACCCAAATCGTAGGGCCTTGCTGGGCGCAGCGTCGCGCAATGACTCTCGGGCCGTGCAACGTTCAAGGTAACCGGCCTTGCGCGGCTTTATGCGCAAGGTCCGGTTGACCGCAGGGTTGGGCGTCATTTGCCATGGCACTTTTTGAATTTCTTTCCGCTACTGCAAGGGCAACGATCATTAGGCTTTACGCCGCGAAATGGGTCGTGCTCGTTGAAATAGTTGTTGATGACTACCGAGGGGCTGTGTTTAGCGGGCTTCCGAGACTGGAGCCAGGCGAGAAATCCAACGACAAAAGCGAGAAGACCGTAAAAATCGCCGGGAGTCCTTGGAACAAGAAGTTCCTTCACCAGGGAAAGATCCGGTAGTTGCTGTTCGATAAGTGCAATTACATCGGTAGGCGACGATTGCTTGTGCGTTGCTTCTTCCAGTATAGATTTGAGCTTCGGAAGTTGATCTACTGCCGTCGGCACAGCCTGTAAATGGCCGACAAACGACTCAAGTGCGGGGATCGAGACAATGACATTGTGCGATTTACAGGCAGGGCACTGAAGCACCAGATTTTCAATTTGCCCTGGGTGCAGCTGCTGGACGAGACGATGCAAGCACATTCCGCAGAGAAGATCGATGGGGCCGCCGCCTTTCAGGAACGGCCCCATGAATCCGTCGCCAGCCACGAACACCGCAGCGGTGCCTTGTGGCGGTGGTGGTATTACGGGCAGGCGGAGGGCCACTCGACGATAGCTCATTCAGAACGATTCCATGCGAAGCGGGATCATGACGCCCAACGTCGGAGTTGACCGGCGCACAGCGGCATTTCGCCGCGAGGCCTACGCTTACCAGCAGGCTTCGCGGCGCAATGCCGCTGCGTGTCCGCGTCGAACGACCTGTTAGCCTGCGCTACCGAAACAAAGCAGACCATGGCCTTACGCGCTCCCAAGTTTGTGAAGGTGTTTCGATCCGGACTCGCAGCAGCTTGAACAAATGAGCCGCGTTCTTCGGGAGTCTATTCTCCATGGTCAAGAACGTATCACATTCAAACAGAACCGCATCTCGAATTAGGGCCCGGTCACCTTCTCCCAAGTACCCCAAACTGGATGATTCGAGGGCGGCCACAGCCTGCGGGTCCGGCTGCGGAGGGCCGGACTCCCACAGGCAGATGTTCCAGTGGTCGAGGACGTCATATGCCCAGCGAAGATAGGAAGAGTCTCTCGCGTCGTTAACCTCGGCGAAGCTGTTGTTCGAGAGAGCGAACTGGAACGGAGCTCGTTGCGCAATTTCCATGATGGTACGGAGGTCCTCGAGCTTCTTGACGCCCGCTGGATCACGGTAGATCCGATCACCCTCGGAAATTCCCTCGCCATCGTAAAGGTACCCGCCGTATCGGAGCAGGGTCTGGAGTGTCGACGAATCCAAGAAGATTCGCTGCGGAAAATCGGGCCGCTCCTGGCACATAGCAGGCTAACGACGGCCTTCAGCCGACGGCAAAATGCGCAGTATTTTGACGGTCGGCTGCAAGCATTTGTTGGGCTGATTCATGTTGTTGTGGCACCCCAAGCCCAATCCCCGCCGACCACGATAAAAATTTCCGACTTGAATCCGCGCGCTTTAAATGCGTTTGCCACTCTATCTCGTATGTCGTCTCGAACGGAGCCCACGCTGCTTCCGTTGAATGTGCCCATGACCGAGGTCGTAGGAATTACTACATCGTTACCATTGTCAGCCTTCTGGACCTTTCTCAGACCAAGTTTCTCTAGATCTGCGTAGGCGGTTTGATAATTTTGACTTGTCGCGTTCTTAAGATCGAAGGTGCAAAACACGAGATAGCTCATAATTTCCCCTTTGGTTCTTTAAGCAGCCCAACGTTGGAGTTGACCGGCACGCACCGGCCAAGCGGCGCAAGACGTATGCTCCCGCGAACGGCTTGCGGCGCCTGGCCGGTGCGTGTCCGCGTCGAACGATCTGTTAGGCCTCGCGGCGCTGGCGGAAGAGAAAATCGATTGCATCTGGTCCAAACCCGTCATAGTGGAACTTTGAACGCTGAGGTTCCGCGAACCGGTATCGATCCCGGTATTCGGCCTGCAGATCAGGCGTAGGTCGGTAGTCCACAAACCGGGCGTAGTCCTTCAGCACACCGAGCATCTGCGAGTCCCACCAGGAGCCGTAGTTCGAGAGCATCTGGTACAGGCCAATCCGGATGTAGTCGTCGTGGGGCGGCAGCGAAAAGCCAATCACGGAGAGTCCCAGATTCCACCCACCACTGCGTCCCATGCCGTGCCAGAAGCTTAGGATCGGCTCCGCATAGACGAACTTCACGTGCGACGGCGAAAGGAGAAACGGAGCGTTGAATCCACCATCGCGCGCGTAGAAGTCGTCCACGCGAGTAATCCAATGAAGATGTTTAAGAGGGTCACCTTCGGGCAACAAACCTTCAACGAGGGGCTTCGCGCCATAGCGACTCGGATCGTCAAAAACGCTGTGCAACGGAATGCGGCCGCCGCCTTTCCCATCGATAGACTTCTTGAGCTCCAGGAATTGCCGATCATCGAACCAATCCACGGAGCCGTGAAGCTTGAGAAGTACGACCTCTTCAATCTTGCTATCGACGGTGCCGCCGAACTCGCTGACGGTCTCGAAGCGGTTTGGATAGCGTCGAAAAGGCTTGCCCACCTTCTCAAACGCACGTTCGAGCACAAGGTCGTAATTCAGCGTCAGAACGACATCGTGCACTGACAGTGCATCAGCGAACTGATAGTAGACCTCAGGCAAGGCGTCCACTTGAGGCGTTCGGCTCTGAATCACGTGCCCTATCGCCTTGCGGATCATCAGCTGGGACTCGTTCCCTTCTTGGCTCCAGGTCTTGCTGCCACGGAAGCCAAGGTAGTGCTCTATGTCCAGGTAAGACATGAAGAGCTCTAGATCGAGGTTCTCTTCGCTCTGGCCTGACTGCCCACACGCCGAGCAATAGTCAAGGTACTCCCTGACATCCCGGTCGAACTTGGTATCCGTACCGTGAGTCTCCAGAATATTCCGTCGGACCAGTGGGTAGAGTTCAGACGCGATAGGAAGTCCGGCCGGACGTGAGAAGCCCGCGCCGACCACAAAGATCCTGAACCCTGGATGTTCCGCTGAGCTCATTGGCGAGGTCTAACGTTTGACATGAGAGGCGTCGCAAGGGCGCAGCCCTTGTGACGTCCTCTCGATGGAAGGGTTAGGTGTCACTGGAGGCCTTCTGAAAGCCCGAAGAGCACCCCTTCAAGCTCAGGCTTTGTGGGCACGCGACCTTGATCAATCATCTTCCGCAGTACTTCTCCCAGTAGATTGAACGATTCGAGTAGGTCGTCGTTCTCATGGGTCGACTTTCCGTGTGCGGCGGATGAGCGCTTGTCGTAGAGCTTGCTGATCTCCTTAGCTCGCGATTGACGGCGTTCCCCGGGAGGCTCCAGATAGGACGCGATCAGTGCGGAAACTCGAAACCTCAACTCGGAAGTTGAAGGAGAGAAAAGCGCTTCAAGCGCAGCCCAGATTGCAACCATGACCAACGAGGTCCGGTGCACATATTGACCGATCGCCAAAGCATCTGCCGCAAGAGCAAATTCTGGACTTTGGCGAGTCAGACGGGCAGCTGTTGGCCACCTTTCGGTGAGCCAAGCAGCTTTGTCTGCAGTCACTTTTCCATCGTCAACCGCGAGCGCAAACCTTCTCAGCTCGGTCTCTTCCGGCTGAACCCATGCATCAGGATCTGACGCTTGAATCTGGGCGTAGAAAGGCTTGTTGGAAATCGCCGAGAGATAGGTAGCCGGGTTGATGCCGAGCCGTACAACGAGAACGATCGCGCGCGCCACCTCATGAAACGTACCAGCTCCTGATACTCCATCGGCTGGAATGGAGAGTTCGGCGGTGATGTCGTGCCAATTGCCGCCTCTCGTCGCCTTCCACGGCCCCGGGCTTGGCTTGCCTGGCTCTGCTGGCGTGTACGCGAGCATGTGATTCGCAAACATATGCGCGTATGCGATTCGGACCTTCACTTCGTGGCCCAAATCGAATGACTGCTCAGCCATGAACAACTCGGACAGAGCTGCATAGTGTTTGACGGCATCGGCGCTCATACAGATCTTTGGTGACACCTAACGTGAAGCTTCTGCAGACGGGAAAATGCCCTGCATTTTCACGGTCTGCTGCAAGCGCCTGTTAGCTATTTGACGTCTCAGCGTGACACCATATCGAGAATTTCCTCCTCCAACTTTCCCTTGGAGAAGCAAGTAACATATTCCCCCCCGCCGGCCTCCAGCTTCCCTGGTCGATTGGTGTTAAATGTATATGTAAAAGTTTCATCCTGTAGTCGCCCTCGCGGATGAACGGCACCGGAGATATGTTCAGCAAAAGCCTCACCTTTGACCTTCTGAGTCAGGATGTACCGCGTATTTACAGTTACGACGGTGTTTGAAGAGTTCTTGTCGTCGGGTGCGACATAGATATTCGCCCGCCCCTCAAGTGAAGGCTCGCGACGAATAACCGCATAGTTAGCAAAGGCGGGATGCTCTTGTTGCGAGGCGGCGACCTTGAAACTCGCGGAACCTGCTACGTCATACTCCCACGACTCTTTCTTGCTGCCCTGCGTATAAAAACGTTTCGTCTTGCCGCAGTCCACATATTCGACAGGACTGTTTGAAGAAAAGGAAAGGTTAATGATTCGAGATTCTTTGTCGATGTTATTTATGACATAAAAGCTTTTGGATAACTCGCGTACCACTCCATCCCAGACCATGGAATACGGCTTGTTAACGGAAAGTTCGTTCTTGATAGTAACTGGCTGCTTGTCTTGGTAGTTATATGTACTAACTCCTTGAGTAGCACAACCTACAAAGAAAAGACTGACTATGGACAGTGCGCAATAATTTCTCATTAGTACCCCCTACAAATTTAACTTAGCCAGACTGAAAATCTTACTTGTGCCTCTCAATAGGCAGCACCCTATTGCTATAGCTAACGTTGCGATAACCGGGCGGCAAAAGCGCAGCTTTTGACGATCCGGTTGATTGCAGGGTTAGAACTCATGGCTTCAGAACTGCGCATGTTGAGAACTACCTTACGTGCGGAACTGCTTGTGTTGGTTCGGAGCTTTTTGACGCGGGCAGCGAGCCTTCTGTCGTGCCTTCGCTGGTTCCGAGCATTCGGAGTTGCGACGGATTCTGAAAGAAGCGTTGCTGAACTTGAGGGAGCGTAAACACAGCCACCACAATCGCCACGAGAGAAAGAACAACCGAAGTGACAAGCAGCCAAAATGATGGAACGGCGCTCTAATGCGGCTTTCCCGCCCTTTCAATGCTTCTTGCCTGCAACTCGGATGTTATCAGTGTCGCGAATTGCAAAGTCATCATGCCCTTGCGCCCGTCTTCCCCATTTAGCGCCGCAAGGAGCTCCGCATCTGACATTGCCTTTAATTTGGCAACGCTGATCTGCATGGGGATCATATGCGACATATCAGGAACTTCGACTTGGAAGGGCTCGCGCATGAGGAGTTCTAGCGTTTGAGGTAACCGGCCGCGCGCGCTTTATGCGCGAGGTCCGGTTGACCGAGAGGTTAGAGGTCGCGGCTTACGCCGCAGCAGAATAAATGACCACGTGCCAATCGCAACTCGGTCAATCTTCACGACTTCATTTCCGGCGCTTTCCCACTCGAAGTTGATGTACGGAAACCGTTCTTTTAGTAGGAAGGTGCGATCAAACGTAAGGAACAGTTTTGGCACGTTCTTAATGGGTTGATACTTCTCCACAAGACCTGTGCGTTCCCACTCCTGCCCGAGGTGGGACATGATATTTAGCGCCAAGACTGCCTGTTCATGATTGGAGAGCTTGGAACGAAGCACCTTAGCGAGAGCGAGTTTTTCGTCGGAGCCGAGTTTGGTTCCTTCGATAAAGCTATAGGCGGAATACAGGTTACGGAAGTAATGCGACAAGCGCAGTTGGTGCCCGCCATAGGCGCGACGCCCGTTCCCATTGGCCTGGCGCTCTGTATGAATAGCCCCGAATAGTCTTGTAATGCTTTCGCCGCCGTAATGCCGGAGAACCTCTTCGGTGCTCAAATGAGGCCCGAAAAAAGTACACGTGTAGGCGATGTCGATTCTGTCCGGGATGGACCAAGTCGCGTCGTCAGGGACAACTTGACGTGTCAGTTTGTAGATGACATAGAACTCGCTAAGGACTGACGCAAATGTCTCGCGGCCCTTGCGAGTGTTGACCTGCATTGAGGCAACGATTTCCTCGTGGGTACGCATCATTTCAGTAAATATCTGGAATGTCTTTGCGCGATAGTCAACGCGCCGCGACATCCACCACGTAGCCAACACCGCAGTAAGTGTGAGGGTGGCAATGACCGTTCCCCACGCTCCACCGATGTAGTCACCCAATAGCCCGTAGTACTGCATCGACGTAGCGGTCTGGGTGTCAATATCGGGCGGAATGAAGCGAGATAGATCCATTCGGAGCGACCTCTAACGTAGAGGTGACCGGCCCGAGCCGGCTTGCCGGCGAAGGGTCCAGCGACCGAAGGGAGCGAGGTCAACCGCCATGTTAGGGGTTGGTTTCAATGACACGCTCCCACTCGCCAGTGCGAATCTTTCGATCTACCTGGCGATGGATTTTTTGCACGAGATAGTCTTTGTCGCCCTCATGATGAAGAAGATCGCGAGCGCAGGTTTCGCAAGTAAGAACCGTCTTTCGGTCCGGATCGTAAAAGCCCCCGACTTCGGAATACACGAGCATGGTGTCGCAGTTCGGGCAGAAAGCCCAAGCGTTTGCGGGGTGCCCGCATATGTATGACCAACGCCACTTGAGACCCAAAAAAGTGTCGTGGTTGTACGCGGCGACATTCGGGCCTTTTGGCTTCATGACGCGAGCCGTCCAGTACACGACGGTATGGATACCCATCAAAGCCAAAAGATACAAGCTCCAATTAGGGAATCCCGAGGTTCCTCGCAGGTGGCTCCAGAAATCAGTTGCGACTTGCGAGACCCACTTAAAGGCACCCGGGACAAATGAGATTGCACCAAGAACGGCAGCGACGATTAAGCCGGCAATTACCTGCGAGGACAGCGAGGAGTGCTTATCGTTAGCCACGGGATCAAACCCCTAACGCCAAGCATCAGCCGCGGATTTGCCGCAGCGAAGCGAAGGCAAATACGTCGGCTGGATGCACTGGTTGGGCATCATCCTCTGCGAACCTCTTCTTCGAGGACCTGCCGAATGCCGTCTGCTGTGATTTCGGTTACGACGCGTCGGTTGATGATGATCCGCTCTACCTCTTTGCTTTTCACCTTGTCGTACAGCCACGCCCCGAAAAGACCAAGATCGGTGCTGATGGAAGCATCGACGATGAACTGAAGCACCTCCGGGATTCCAACCGACTTGCGTACAAGTGACCCCTCGTACTGCAGCGAAACACCGCCCGGAGCTTGAATTCTCATTCCGGATTTGAGGCTAGAACTCTCGGCTATTTCAAAGCCGAGATGCCTGTCATGCGTTTCAATGTGGAGCAATGTCATATTCCCCGATGGCCACCCAAATTCCCCCGCCTATGGCCACCTCAAACTCCCCCACCTGAACTGATCGGGGATAGGGGTTA
>NZ_JBXAGC010000026.1:0-66842 GCF_058793725.1 Acidovorax sp. GW835-FHT14B10 | reverse complement strand
CTCAAAAATAGGGACTTCTACGTAGTTCTTGCTTGAGGTCACTGCCTGCCAAGCCGCATGGGACAAGGGATTGAGTGATAAATCGCCTCTTGATCGAGATGCCTGCATTTCGAGCCAGGAGTCAGCTAGGAGCCAGGACGATGCAAGCTGGCTCCCAGTGAGGAGTAGATAGTTGAAGTAGCATCGTGCGTCATGCCCGAGTGGTGAAATTGGTAGACGCAGGGGACTCAGACCAAATTTGAGCCCTCCGGGGGAAACCCCAGAGGTGAAGCCCGTCAAACTCGGCGAAGGCCCTGGACGCAAGTCCGAGCTAATACCGAGCCAAGCCCTGGAGCCGAAAGGCTCCTCGGAAGGTGTAGAGAGCAGACGGCGGGCACCTACGGCCGAAAGGCTATGGTGAAGGCGTGCTCCAGCCCACGAACGCCGTTTCTTCGGAGACGGCGGCGGCGAAAGCCGAAGTGGGAAGAAAATCCCCCGCCGCAAGGCGTGCCGGTTCGATTCCGGCCTCGGGCACCAATTCAAGAGCCGCCTCTGTCAAGCAGAGGCGGCTTTTTCGTTCTTGGTCTGCGTGCGCTTGAATCCTCGATCCCCCGCCATGAAGGTTTCCAGCATGTACGGGATCAGCATCGTGGCATCGACCGCCTCCCCATACGCCTGCGCGTACAGCGCGGCATAGCGGTCAAGGTCGGCTTTCAGGCTGACCGAGCACGCAAAGGTTAGCTTCGTGGACTCCAGCTTGGGCAGCGGCCCCAGCCGCAATTTCTTCGTCGTGCTCATCGCATCGCCCCCCGCTGGAAGAACATCGGCTGGTACGGTCGCAACACCAGATCGCGGTTGACGATGATCCGCACCGGCAGGCCCGGCCGCTCCGTCAAGGTCGGCTGAATGTTCATGTTGCGCCGGGTCATCTCCTGGCCGACCTGATTGATGCTGTCCTGCGCGCTGTCGCGCCCGGCAATCACGATGCGGTTGCCGTTCTGCCGGTTCTCCGGCGCGGCCAGCTCCGCGCCCACGCCCAGCAGTGTCGTCAGCGCCGCACCGGCAAAGACGCGATCCCAGTGCCAATCGACGCCATCCTCCAGGCCGGAGTAGCCGGCCGGGTCGGCGCCCGCGAGGTTGTCGAGCTTCAGCGAAGACGTATCCGGCAAGATAATGCGGTTCCACACCACCTGCACGCGGCTCTGCCCATAGCTCATCTGGCTGTTGTACTTGCCCATGAGGCGCGAGCCCTGAGGGATCAACAGAAACTTGCCCGTGGCCGAGTCGTAGACCGGCTCCGTCACCGTGCCAATCACGTCGCCCGGCAGGTCCGACTTGATGCCTGTCACCAGCGCCCCGGCGATCACCGTCCCGGCCATCATCTGGTACGGCGAGGCTGGCATTTGCAGATTGCCAGAATTGCGGGTTTCCGTAGAACCGCCTTTCAGGAAAGCCTCTTTCTGGTCTTGCCGGTTCTGCACGGCGGTCGGGTCGGCAGGCTGGGCAGCCGTCGAGGCCGGCCCAGCGGCCAGCGGGTCGAAGCCCGCCAAGGTCGATGCCGGGCCAGCCGCTTGCGCAGTCGCTGGCGCTGCGGTCTTGCCGGGCGTACCAGAATGGAAGAACACCGAGGAAGCCGCTGCCGCTTCGGCTTCCTTGCGCCGAGCGTCCTCCGGGTCGTGGCCCGGTGGCGCATACGTGGGTGTCACCGGCTGCTGCGCCTTCACGATGGCAGGGCCGAGATCGCCCGGCAGCGGCGGCCCCAGCTCCGGCACCTTCCGCAGCTTGGAGTAATCCGAAGGCAGGCCATCCAGCCCCTCGGACTTCGAGACGCGATCCACGTTGTAAAGCTCGGTCTGCTCGCCTGCGCCGCGCCGATGTGGCTGCAATGACCAGATCGTGGCCCCTAGCACGGCGACCGACAGGCCGCCCGTGAGCATGGCCAAGGTGCGCCGATTCAGGCGTGTGACCGGGCGCGGCTGGGCGCGCAGCGCCACCGCCTCGGGCGCGACCTTGCCCGCCTGTGGCGTGCCAAGATCGCGAGTGTCGTCCTGGCTCATGGTCAGTTCCTCCGCGTGCCACCGGAAACGCCATCGGTGCGCTCGATCCGCACCACATCGCCCTTGTCTCCGCCCAGGCGCAGTTCGGCCGCACCGAACAGGCGATCCACGATGTAATACGGCGACCGAAAACGGTAGTTCACCAACTGCCCGTCGCCCTGCGCGCCGATGACGAACAGCGGCGGCAGCTCGCCCTGCGCGATGCCCGGCGGGAACTGGATGTAGACCTTCCCGCCGTCATCGAAGGCGCGCAGCGGCTTCCACGGCGGATTGCTGCCGCTGACCGCGTAGCGGAAGCGGATCTTCTCCAGCGACAGGCCGCTATCGACCGGCGCGACGGCGCTGGCCGCTTGCGCCTGGCGCTGCAGGGCCAGCATCTTGTCCTTCGGGTACTCCCAGGACAACGACGCCATCCACGTCTTCTCGGTCGAAGTCAGCTCCAGCAGGTAGGTGCGCCGGCTGGTGGTGATGACTAGGTTGGTCTTCAACCCCGAGCGGATCGGTTTGACCATCACATTGACGCGCAGCGCATCGCCGCTGCCGCTCGACGTGTCCCCGACGATCCAGCGAACCGTGTCGCCAGCAGCCACCGTCACCAGCTCCTCACCAGGCTGGAGCGCGATCACCGTCACGCGGCCCACGGCCGCATAGACCTGATACAGCGCGCCATCTGTGAAGGGCCACACTTGAATCGCGTTGACGTAGCCCTCGCGCGTGGGCGCAATACGCGCCTCGGCGTTGGCGCGAGACACGCGCACGGTTTCATCGGCGGGTTCTGCGACGGACTTGGCATCCGGCACAGGTTTCATCTGCGCTGGCATCGGCAGCACCTGCGGCACAGCCACTACCTCCACAGGCGTAGGCGGCTCCGGCAGCGGCTGGGCCTGCACCGGCTCATCGAGCGAGATGGACGGCGGCGGCTTGCCCTGCGTAGCGCAGCCCGTGAGGGCAAGCAGCATGATCGGCAAGGCGGATTTACGGAAAAGATCATTCATGGTTTTGCTCCTTCGTTCGCTTCCAGTTCGCGGCTCCACGACAGCCCGTTGGCGTAGATGCCCAGGGGGTTTTTGCGCACGCGCTGCTCGGTGCGCGGCGTCTGCTGCACGATGGACACCACGGCGTTCCAGCGTTCGGTGCGATCCAGCGCGCCGTTGACGAAGCGCGTCTCCGTCCAGCGCACGTTGAACGACGTGTCGCTGGCGCGGGTCACGCTGCTGATCTGCACCGTCACCGACTCCTTGCCGATACGCGCGAACGGATCGTTCACGCGGGCGTACTCGTTGAGCACCACGGCGCCTTTGTCGGTCGTGTAGTCATAGGCATCGAGCCAGTTCTGCCGCACCACGATGGGGTCGATGGACAGCGAGCGCACCAGACCGATGAAGCGGCCGAGGTGGTAAGCAATCTGCGCATCGCTGGGCCGGTACGGCGTGGCCGCTTCGCCGACAGCGCGCACCTGACCCGAGTTGTCCACCTCGATGACGTAGGGGGTGACGATGGACTGCGCGGAACGCCAGACCAGGCCACCGGCCATCAGTACGGCCAAAGTGAGGCAGCCGAAGGCCATGAACCGCCAGTTCTTCGCCTGTACGCGGGCCGAGCCGATGCGCTCGTCCCAGGCCTGGGCGGCGGATTGGTACGGGGTAGCAGGCTGCGGTGTGTTGGCATAGCGCACCTGCGGTCTTTTGAATCGCATGGGAGTTCTCCTTCAAGATCAGGAATCGGAATCACGCAGGCTTGGCCCCTGGCTGGAGCTGCCGCCGTCGCCGCCGCGCAGCGTGTGGGCGGCGGTCGTCGCGGCATGGGTGAGTTGCTGCCTGCGGTGCAGGCGCTTGGCCCAGGCGGGTTGTTCGGCAGACGGAGCCGATCCGCTAGCGTCAGGGTCGGCGTGCGCGGCGCCGGAGGCCGGCGCGTCATCGGGCCGAAAGGCCGCCGCCATGCGTTCCTTCATCGACCGCGCCCCATCGGCGACTTTCTGCCCGGCCGCCTGCGCGCCGGTCTTGGCAACATTGCCCACGCCGGCGGCGGCACCCTTCAGGCCGCCACCGGCCGAAGTGGAGCCCGCCTGGTACGTCGACTTGGCGCTGCTGGCGGTCGATGCCATCGAGCGGGCGGCGGCGGGTGCCATGCGTGCCCCGGCCGCCACTGCGCTTCCGACGCCGGTAGCCGCGGCACCGACCGCCACGGCGGTTCCGGCTGCGCCGATGGCAGCACCGGCCATCGCGCCCGCGCCGAGCTGTGGCCCACCGGACACCAAGCCTGTCGCAATGCCCGGCCCAAAGATGCCCAGGGCCAGCATGGACAATGAGGCCAGCATGATGACCAGCGCCTGGTCGATGGACGGCTCGGAACCGGGCGGTATCCTGAATTCGGCGAACAGCCCTGAGCCGATACCCACGACGACGGCGAGCACCAGCACCTTGATGCCCGAGGACACCACGTTGCCCAGCACCTTCTCGGCCATAAACGCTGTCTTGTTCCAGAGGGCAAACGGCACCAGCACGAAGCCCGCCAGCGTGGTCAGCTTGAACTCGATCAACGTGACGAAGAGTTGCACCGCCAGCACGAAGAAGCTGACGATGACCACCAGCCAAGCGAGAAATAGCACGACGATGGGCGCGATGTGGATGAAGACCTCCGGGAAGCCCGCCATCTCCCGGATCTGGTCGAGGATGGGCGCCGCTGCGTCGATACCGGCCTTGGCCAACCGTCCCGGCTGCAGGAAGTTGCCCATGCTCAAGGTCGAGCCGCTGGCCGTCAGGCCCAGCCCGGCGAATGAGCGGAACAGGATGCCCGCCAGGGTGTTGAAATTGCCGATGATGTAGGCGAAGGCACCCACGTACAGCACCTTGCGGATCAGCTTGGCGATCACGTCCTCGCCCTGGCCGGTGGCATGCCCCATCGCCCAGAACAGCCCGGCGAGCGTCATGTCGATGACGATCAACGTTGCGGTCAGGAACGCCACCTCGCCATGCAACAGTCCGAAGCCCGAGTCGATGTAGCGCGAGAAGATGTCGAGGAAGCGGTCAATGACCGAAACGTCGTTCATGGCCTGGCTCCGTCAACGACTGTAGAAATCGACGGACCGCGGCGTGTACGGCGTGCCCTCACCCAGGAAGCGCCGGTTCACCTCGCGGCCCCGCTCCACGGCGGCGGCCTGCCGCGCCAGTTCCAGCGAGCCCGCGCGATCCTGCGTGATCTGCAGCCGCTGCGTTTGGATCGACTGCTTGGCCTGCAGGGCCAGCAACTGGTTCGTGGCCTGCATCGCCTGCAAAGCGCCCACCGCCGATTGGCTCTTGCCCACGAGGTCGGCCAGCACGCCTTCGTCGTCGCTCAGGTTCTGCGATGCCTGAGCCTGCATCTGCATGGTGGTCTGCAGGCCATCGAGCGTGTTCTTCCAGCGTTCCTGCGCGTCGCGGTACATCTGGTTGCCGCTCACGGTGGCGGCGTATTGCTCGGGGTACAGGCGCTGGAATTCCCGATCCAGATTCGTCACGTCATAGGCCAAGCCCTTGGCCTGCGCGATCAGCCGCTGGGTGGTCGCCAGATTGGCGCGCAGCTGGCCGACCACGCTGGATGGCAGACTGGCCAGGTTGCGCGCCTGGTTGATGAGCATCTGCGCTTCGTTCTGGAGCTGCTTGATCTGGTTGTTGATCTGCTCCAGCGTGCGGATCGCGGTCAGCGTGTTCTGCACGAGGTTCGTGGGGTCGATCACGACCCATTGCGCCTGCACGGCGGTAGCGGTGCAAAGCATGGCCGCGACGGCGGCGGCGAGAAGACGCTTTTTCATGATGGGTTCTCCTGGAGATGGGTGGACGGGAACGAGGACAGCAGGTCGGCGGCCCAATTCAGGCCGCGATGGCGCAGCCACGCGGCTACGAACGGGGTGGAAGCGGATGAAGCGGCAGCGAGCACCGCGTCGATGTCGCGCTGGTCTTGCGGCGTGGACGTGCCCGCAAAGGCCAGCGTCGCGGCGCCCAGGTCGAGGTCGAACAGGCGGTTGCCGAGTCGGGATTGGTAGTAGTAGTCGCGCTTGGGCTGCGCGGTCGCCACGATCTCGATCTGGCGCGAGTTCAGCCCGAAGCCTTCGTAGATAACCCTGATCTGCGGCTCGGTCGCCTGTGGGTTGGGCAGGAAGATGCGGCTCGCGCAGCTCTCGATGATTGCGGGCGCGATGCTCGAATCCTTGATGTCCGCCAGGCTCTGCGTGGCGAAGATGACGCTCACGTTCTTCTTGCGCAGCGTCTTGAGCCATTGGCGGATGCGCGCCGCAAACACCGGGTCATCGAGGAACAGCCACGCTTCATCGAGGATCAGCAGCGTGGGCGCACCGTCGAAGCGTTCATCGAAGCGCGCAAAGAGGTAATGCAGCACGGCCATGACGGCGGCCTTGCTGTGCATCAGTTCCTCCATCTCGAAGCACTGCACGGAGCCGGCGCCCAGGCGATCCGAATCCGCATCCAGCAGCTTGCCGTGGGCGCCGCCCAGCACGTACGGCGCGAGCGCCTGGCGCAGCGCATTCGATTGCAGCAGCACCGACAGGCCGGTCATCGTGCGCTGCTCCACCGGCGCACCGGCGAGACTGCCGAGCGCCGACCAGATGGCGGCCTTCTCTTCGGGGCCGACGGCTACACCCTCATGCCGCAAGCGCCCTTCGATCCATTCGGCGGCCCAGGTGCGGTAGCCCTCGCGGTCGATGCGGGCGAGAGGCTGAAACGCGATCTCGCCATCCATCCCGAGGTCGTAGTGCTCGCCACCCAGCCCGAGGATGGTGGCGCGCATCGAGCGTCCCATGTCGAAGGCAAAGATGCGCGAGCCGCGATAGCGCCGAAACTGCATCGCCAATGTGGCGAGCAGCACCGACTTGCCCATGCCCGTAGGACCAGCCACCAGCGTGTGGCCCACGTCGCCGATGTGCGTCACCAGCCGGAACGGCGTCGCGCCCTCAGTGCGCGTGACGATCAGCGGCGGGCCGTCGAGGTGCGCGTTCTTCTCCGGCCCGGCCCATACCGCCGACACCGGCATCAGGTGCGCCAGGTTCAACGTGGAGACAATGGGCTGGCGCACGTTCGCGTAGGCATGACCCGGAATGGACGACAGCCACGCATCCACGGCGTTGAGCGTTTCGGGGATGGTGACGAAGCCACGCCCCTGGATGACGCGCTCCACCCTGCGCAGCTTCTCGTCGGCCACGGCGGCATCCGCGTCCATGACGGTGACGGTCGCTGTCACGTAGCCGAAGGCCACTTGATCGCTGCCCAGCTCCTGCAAGGCGGCATCGGCATCGGTGGCCTTGTTGCTGGCGTCGGTATCGACCAGCGGGCTTTCTTGCTGGAAGATCGTCTCGCGCAGCAGCGCGATGACGTTCTTGCGCTTGGCGAACCACTGGCGGCGCAAGCGCCCCAACTCCCGTTCCGCCTCGGATTTGTCGAGGCACAGAAAGCGCGTGCTCCAGCGATACCCAAATCCCAGGCGGTTGAGGTCGTCCAGAATCCCCGGCCAGGTCGAGGTCGGGAAACCGCGCACCGTCGCCACGCGCAGATGCTGGTCGCCCAGCATCGGTGCCAGGCCGCCGATCAGCGGCGCGTCGGCTAGCAGAGCGTCGAGGTGGAATGGCACCTCGGGCACGCCCACGCGGTAACGCCGCGTTGAAACGGTGGCATGCAGGTAGGTCAGCGTCTGGCTGTCATCGAGCCAGACGATCTCCGGCATCACGCCATCGAGCAGGTCAAAGATGCGATCCGTCTCCGCGACGAAGGCAGTTAGGCGCTCGCGCCAATCCACGCCTTCGGTGGGTCGGTTCTCATAGAGCAGCCCTGCTGCGCGGGCGCGCGACTCCTCGGCCGGCAGGTACACCAGCGTGAGGTGGTAGCCACTCTCGAAATGGTTGCCCGAGTCCTCGAAGGCGGCGCGGCGCTCCTCGTCCACCAGCCAGGACAGCGGCTCAGGAAACTCCGAGTGCGGGTAGCTGGCCGCGGGCCGGCGCTCGGCTTCGATGAACAGCGCCCAGCCCGAGCTCAGGCGGCGCAGCGCGTTGTTCAGCCGCGCCGACGTGGAGATCAACTCGCCCTGCGTCGCGCTGTCGAGGTCAGGCCCCCGAAAGCGCGCCGTGCGCTGGAAGGCGCCATCCTTGTTCAGCACGACGCCCGGCGCGATCAGCCCGGCCCAAGGCAGCCAGTCGGCCAGCAGCGCCGGCCGCTGGCGGTATTCGGCAAGGTTCAGCATGGCATTCCCCTCACACGTCCAGCAGCGGCCGGTGCTTGATGTGGCGCGCGAAGACCTGCATGAACTGCGGATCGACACGCGCACCCCAGACCGCCAGCGCATGGCCGGCGATCCAGAGCACCACGCCCGGAATCCACAGTTGCAGGCCCAAGCCCACGGCGGCGGCCAAGGTGCCATTGGCAATCGCCACTGTGCGCGGCGCGCCGCCCAGCAGGATCGGCTCGGTCAGCGAGCGATGCAGGGGCACCTCGAAACCTGGAGCGAACCCCTGCACGCCATCGTGGGCCGCGTTCATACGACGGCCCCGCCCGAGAAGCTGAAGAACGACAGGAAGAACGAGGACGCGGCAAACGCGATCGACAGACCGAAGACGATCTGGATCAGCTTGCGGAACCCGCCCGAGGTATCGCCGAAGGCCAGCGCCAGGCCCGTGGCGATGATGATGATGACCGCGATGATCCGGGCCACCGGACCCTGGATCGACTCCAGGATGGATTGCAGCGGCCCCTCCCAGGGCATCGAGGAACCTGCGGCCTGCGCGGTGCCTGCGAGCAGCAGCATCAGCGCCGCGAGCATCAGACCCTGCAGGGCCGGGCGCGCCAAGCCATCCAGCCGCGCGGGGTGGCAGCGCAGGGCAAGCGGGTTTACAGAAATACGGAAAGCAGGAACGATCATCTGCGTCATGGCAGTTCTCCAGGTTGATCAGGGGACACGGAAGAAAGGTCGGACTGCGGCAGCAGCTCCGGGAATGGAGCCTCCAGCGCATCCGCCAGTTGGTAGCCCGAGCCGTCGAAGCCGACGACCCGAGCGATGCTCTCGATGCGGCGCTTGCGTCCGCGCCCGGCAATGTGGATGACCACGTTGACCGCTTCCGCGATCAGCGCACGGGGCGGGTTCACCGCCACTTCGAGAATCAGTTGCTCCAGGCGCAGCAGCGCGCCCAGCGCGGAGCCGGCGTGGATCGTGGCGATGCCGCCGGGGTGGCCGGTGCCCCAGACCTTGATGAGATCCAGTGCCTCGGCGCCGCGCACCTCGCCGACGACCACACGATCCGGGCGCAGGCGCATGGACGAACGCACCAGCTCGGTCATGGACACGACGCCCTGGCGCGTGCGCAGCGGTACGTGATCGCGCGCCGCGCATTGCAGCTCCACCGTGTCTTCGAGCACCAGCACGCGGTCGCCCGTGGCGGCGATTTCGGCCAGCAGCGCATTCGCCAAGGTGGTCTTGCCGGTGCTGGTGCCGCCCGCGATCAGGATGTTCTGGCGCTCGCGCACGGCGCGCACCAGCAAACCAGCCTGTGCGGCGGTCATCATCCCGTCCTCGATGTAGCGCGACAGCGGGATCACACCAAAGGCACGCTTGCGCAAGGCGAAGGCTGGCCCCGGTGCAGCGGGCGGCAGGATGCCCTCGAAGCGTTCGCCGGTCTCGGGCAGCTCTGCCGTCAAAAGCGGCTGGCCGCGATGCACCTCGGCGCCGACGTGGGCGGCCACGAGACGGATGATGCGTTCGCCATCAGCCTCGGACAGCTCCTCGCCCATCGGGGCGCGGCCCGTGGACAGACGATCCACCCAGAGCGTGCGGTCGGGGTTGAGCATGATTTCCACCACGTCCGGGTCTTCGAGCGCGGCGGCGATCAGCGGCCCCATGGCCGTGCGTAGCATCTGAATGCGGCGATCCAGCGAGGTGGCCGTGAAGGAGGAAAGAACGGCGCTCATAAGGCACGCTCCTGGGCATCTGCAGCGGCCGCCGCGCCCTCCGATCGCGTCGGATCGGGGTGCAGTTCCTCCACCACATCCCGCACCAGGCTGCGCCCGCGCAGCAAATGCCGTCCGAGCTGTTCGACGAACTGCTCGAAGCGGGCCTTGCCCTGGGCGCGAGCGGCGTCCTGATGGGCCTCGGGCACGGGCGTGCTCACAGTGAGGAAATAGCGGATGAACAGCGCCAATGTTTCGATGGCAATGTTCTGGTCGCGCTCCAGACGCTCGGCGTGGCGCGACAGGCGATCCAGTCGCTTGGCAATCGCCGCCTCGCGCTGGTCGGCCGCATCGGGCGACAGCCAGGAGGCCAGGGCCGCCGCGACGATGCTGGACTTGGACACGCCCTTCTTGGCGGCCAGTTCATCGAGCCGCTTGCTGTGCTCCGGCTGGATGAACACATTGAGGCGGTGTTGGGTCATAGGTCGATTCCGTCGTCAGGGTCAAGGGAAGCCAGCCGGGCCGTGCGCTGCAGGGCCGGGTCGAGCTGGCGAGGAAGGGGAAGCTGCATGTCATCGTCATCGAGCAGCCCGAGGTCGGCTGCAGGCGCAGCCAGGTCGGGGTCGTAGGCGGCGGCTTCGGAGAGTTCGGGTTGGCGACGCGGGCCGCCGTCGTCAGCGGCAGAGGGGAAGCCTTCAACGGCTTCGGTTGCAGGCGCCACCGGAACGGGAGGAACCGTCAGCCCGCTCCAGTCGTCGGGCCGTAAGGGAGGCACGTCGGCGTAGCGCCCCGCAACGAGTACAGGAGGCGGCAGCACGCGCCGCTGGAAGTTCGCGTCAGAGTAGTAGCGCAGCTTCTTGGCCTTGATCGGCGCGACGCTGGAAACCATCACCACCGCCTCATCGGGCGGCAGCTGCATCACCTCGCCCGGCGTGAGCAGCGGGCGGGCGGTTTCTTGTCTCGACACCATTAGGTGCCCCAGCCACGGTGCGAGTCGATGTCCCGCGTAGTTGCGCTGCGCGCGCAGCTCGGTAGCGGTGCCAAGGGTTTCGGAAATCCGCTTGGCCGTGCGCTCGTCGTTGGTGGCGAACGTCACGCGCACATGGCAGTTGTCGAGGATGGAATGGTTCTGGCCGTAGGCTTTGTCGATCTGATTGAGCGACTGCGCGATCAGGAAGCTGCGGATGCCGTAGCCCGCCATGAAGGCCAGCGCCGTCTCGAAGAAGTCCAGGCGCCCAAGCGCCGGGAATTCATCGAGCATCAGCAACAGCTTGTGACGGCGCTGGATGCCATCGCTGCCATCGAGTGATTCCGTCAGCCGCCGCCCGATTTGGTTGAGGATCAGGCGGATCAGCGGTTTGGTGCGGCTGATGTCCGAAGGCGGCACCACGAGATACAGCGACACGGGATGCTCGGCCGCGATCAGGTCGGCAATGCGCCAGTCGCAGCGCGAGGTGACTTCGGCCACCGTGGGGTCTCGGTACAGGCCGAGGAATGACATGGCGGTGCTCAACACGCCGGAACGCTCGTTGTCCGATTTGTTCAGGACTTCACGCGCTGCCGATGCCACCACCAGATGCGGTCCATCGCCGATGTGCGGCGTGGTCATCATCCGATGCAGGGTAAGCTCGAAGGGACAGGCCGGGTCGCTGAGGAAGTTGGCGACACCGCGCAGCGTCTTGTCTTCGCCTGCGTAGAGCACATGCAGGATGGCCCCAACCAGCAGCGCATGCGAGGTCTTCTCCCAATGGTTGCGCCGCTCCAGTGCTCCTTCGGGATCGACCAGAATGTCTGCGATGTTCTGCACGTCGCGCACTTCGTGCGCGCCGCGCCTCACCTCCAGCAGCGGGTTGTAGGCCGCCGACTTCGCATCGGTCGGGTTGAACAGCAGGCAGTGCGAGAAGCGCGAGCGCCAGCCAGCGGTGATGCTCCAGTTCTCGCCCTTGATGTCGTGAATGACGGCCGATGCGGGCCAGCTCAACAAGGTGGGCACCACTAGGCCCACGCCCTTGCCCGAGCGGGTAGGCGCGAAGGTCAGAACATGCTCCGGGCCTTCGTGCCGCAGGTACTGCTGGCGATGCAGGCCAAGGAATACGCCCGCAGACCGGTCAAGACTCGCCTTGTGGATGTCCTCCGCATTGGCCCAGCGCGCCGTGCCGTAGGTCGTGACCAGCTTGGACTGGCGCGAGCGCCAGATCGACATGCCGACGGCAACCACCACCGCGATCAGGCCGCTGCCTGCGGCAATGGCACCGCCCACGTCGAATACATGCGGCGCGTAGGCGTCGAAGAAGAACCACCACTCGAACAGGCGCCAGGGGTGATAGACCGGCGTGCCGAGGAAATCGAACCAGGGCGAACCCAGGCGTAGCTGGTAGCCCAGCGCCGCTGCTGTCCATTGCGTGGCGCTCCATACGCCAGCGATCACGATGCCGAAGACAACGGCAATCTGACCGAACAGCACGTTCGTTCCTTGCATTGGCCAACCTCCCGCTACGGCACAGGGACATGCCGTAGTGCCGAGGATCAAGGCGAGCGTGCAGGTCGGTCAAAGACCGTTATAGCGGGGATTCAGGCCAAAATGGCCAGACTTCTTGCTGTGGCGAAGGCAATAAAAATGCCGCATGCGCGAGCGCGCTGCGGCGTGATGAGGTAACAGCAAGAACTCTGTCGCGGCCAGGCGACGGCGCGGGGCGCTATTTGGATTGCTGTTCCGGCCGATCGCCGAAGAAACGCCGGTTGGCGGCTTCGGCCGCACGGCGGCAGAGTTCTTCTCCTGCCTTCGCGCGGTCTTCCTTGCACAGGCGCTGGACTTCTTTGAGGCGCTCGGGATGGGCAACGAGGAAGTCCACGGTTTCCGTCGGTTGGGATGGTCCACAGCCCGTCAGTGCGGCAACCATCAGCAGCGGCAGGAATCGGGTCATGGCTTGGGTCCTTTCAGCAGGTGGATCAGGAGTCCTCGGCGGCGCTGGAGCCATCCGCCGAATCAATGGAGGCCACTCGTTCGATGAACCGGGCCAGCATTTCGGAGGGCTCCACGTCACGGTGCAGCAGATACGTGGCCAGCATCTGCGGCTTGCCCGCCAAGCGCCGGGCCACAACACCTGGCCCACGGCCGGATGCAATGTGCGCGGCGCCCGCCAAACCGAGCGCCAATCCGGCTGAGACCAAGGTCATCATCACCTCATAGGACGCCACGCGCTGGGCGATCAGTGGCTGTTGCTCGTAGCGCTGCAAAACGCGATCAACTTGGCGTGCATGGCCTTCGCATATCGCCGGATCGCATAGCGCCAGCGGATAGCGCAACACTTCTTCCAACGGCACGTGCTTGTGGGCCAGAACAGGATGGCGAGCTGGGACCGCCACCATCAGTTCGTCTTCCCATGCAGGCCTGACCACAATGCCGTCGCCCACCTCTTCGGCCATCGAAAAGCCGACGTCATACAGGTCATCGTGCAGACCCTTGATCTGTTGATCCAACGGCACCTCAAATAGCCGAACATCAATCTCTGGATCTTCCGCTCGGCACTGTGCCAGCAGCGTCGGCATTCGCGAGGGCGTGATGCCATCGGACAAAGCGATGCGCAACTGTCGCTGAAACCCACTGGCGGCGGACTTGACGCCGTCACACGCCTGTTTCAGAGCTTCGAAGATTCGCGGCACCCGCTCCAGGAATGCCATTCCGGCAAAGGTCAGGCGGGTGCTTCGCGTGGTTCGCGTGAACAGTTGCGCCCCGAGCTCTTCCTCTATCTCCTTGATGGTGCGCGACAAAGGGGACTGATCGATGTGCAGCTTTTCCGCTGCGCGGCCGAAGTGAAGTTCTTCGGCCACCGCTATAAAGCAACGTAAATGCCGAAGCTCCATGGTGTATCTCATCCAATTTAAAAGGCCTTGACGAATTCCGGCACAACTGCGAAAAGGTCCGCCTCCAGCCCGTAGTCGGCCACGCTGAAGATCGGGGCCTCGGGGTCCTTGTTGATCGCCACGATCACCTTGGAGTCCTTCATGCCGGCCAGGTGCTGGATGGCGCCCGAGATGCCGGCGGCAATGTACAACTGCGGCGCGACGATCTTGCCCGTCTGGCCCACTTGCAGGTCGTTGGGGGCGTAGCCCGCATCCACGGCAGCACGGCTGGCGCCGATGGCAGCGCCCAGCTTGTCGGCCAGGGGGGTGATGACTTCGTCGAACTTTTCCTTGCTGCCCAGCGCACGGCCACCAGACACGATGATCTTGGCGGCGGTGAGTTCGGGGCGGTCGCTCTTGGCGATCTCGCTGCCCACGTAGCTGCTCTTGCCAGCGTCGGCGGCCGCAGCAGCGGTTTCGACAGCGGCGCTGCCACCCGTGGCGGCGGCGGCGTCAAAGCCGGTGGTGCGCACGGTGATGACCTTCACGGCATCAGCAGACTGCACGGTGGCGATGGCGTTGCCGGCGTAGATGGGGCGCTCGAAGGTATCGGCGGAGATGACCTTGGTGATGTCGCTGATCTGGGCGACGTCGAGCTTGGCAGCCACGCGCGGGGCCACGTTCTTGCCGCTGGCGGTGGCGGGGAACAGGATGTGGCTGTAGTTGCCGGCACCACTGCCATGGAGTGCCAGCACCTGGGCGGCCACGTTCTCGGCGAGGCCGTGGGCCAGGCTGGCGCCGTCGGCGTGGATGACCTTGGCAACGCCGGCGATCTGGCTGGCTTGCTGTGCGGCAGCGCCGGCGTTGTGGCCGGCCACCAGCACGTGCACGTCGCCGCCGCAGGCTGCGGCGGCCGTCACGGTGTTGAGCGTCGCGCCCTTGATGGTCGCGTTGTCGTGTTCAGCGATTACGAGTACGGTCATGTCAGATCACCTTCGCTTCGTTCTTGAGTTTCTCGACCAGGGCGGCCACGTCGGCCACCTTCACGCCGGCGCCGCGCTTGGCGGGTTCGCTGACCTTCAAGTTCTTCAGGCGCGGGGCCACGTCCACGCCGAGGTCTTCGGGCTTGACGGTGTCCAGCGGCTTTTTCTTGGCCTTCATGATGTTGGGCAGCGTGACGTAGCGCGGCTCGTTCAGGCGCAGGTCGGCGGTGATGACGGCGGGCAGCGTAAGGCTGAGGGTTTCCAGGCCGCCGTCCACTTCGCGGGTCACGGCTGCCTTGTCGCCGGCGATCTCGACCTTGGAGGCGAAGGTGGCTTGCGGCAGGTCGGCCAGCGCCGCCAGCATCTGGCCGGTCTGGTTGCAGTCGTCGTCGATGGCCTGCTTGCCCAGGATCACGAGGCCGGGCTGTTCATTGTCGATCAGGGCCTTGAGCAGCTTAGCCACGGCCAGCGGCTGCAGTTCTTCATTGGTCTCGACCAGGATGCCGCGGTCGGCACCGATGGCCATGGCGGTGCGCAGCGTCTCCTGGCATTGGGACACGCCGCACGAGACGGCGACGATCTCCGTTGCCGCGCCTTTCTCCTTGAGCCGCACAGCCTCTTCGACGGCAATCTCGTCGAAGGGGTTCATGCTCATTTTGACATTGGCGATGTCCACGCCGCTGCCATCGCTCTGGACGCGGACCTTGACGTTGTAGTCAACCACCCGCTTGACGGGAACCAGGATTTTCATGGGAGGGTTTCCTTTCAGGATCATTCAGAGTTGATCATCCGCCAGGGCCAGCGTGCTGGCGGCGCCGCCCGTGACGATGTCGCGCAACATCGGCGCCTGCACTAGGACATGCGCTGCGTAGTGGCTGGCCGTGGCACGCTTGGCGCCGAGAAAGCCCGCATCGCCAGATCTCGCCGCGAGTTGCGCAGTGGCGGCTTCGGCCATGCGCGCCGACAGCCAGCCGCCGATCACCGTGCCCGCCAGCCGCAAGAAGGGCACGGCGCCCGCCGCGCACTGCGCGGGTTGGTCGTCGTGGGCCAGCAGCCAGTCGGCCGCGTCCCCCAGCGCACGCGCCGAAGCCGCTAACACGCCGCCGATCTGCGCCAGCGCGGCATCGGGCATCTCGGCCAACCGGCGCGCATCGCCGTCGATGCGGCCCAGCAGTGCCTTCAGCGTGCGCCCGCCCTCGCGCGCCAGCTTGCGGCCAATCAGGTCGTTGGCCTGGATGCCCGTCGTGCCTTCGTAGATGGTCGTGATGCGCGCGTCGCGCAAGTGCTGTGAGGCGCCGGTTTCCTCGACGTAACCCATGCCGCCATGCACCTGCACACCATCGGACGTGATGCCCTGTGCGCTGTCGGTGCACCAGCCCTTGACCACCGGGATCAGCAGGCCGACCAGGGCCAGCGCCTGCTCGCGCTCTTGCGCGTCGGCGTGGCCTGCGGCGCGGTCCATCTGGCCGGCGCAGAAATAGGCCAATGCGCGCATGGCCTCGGTGCGGGCCTTCATGTCCATCAGCATGCGCCGCACGTCCGGGTGGCCGGCGATGGTGGTGCTGCCGCTGAGCAGTGGCTTGCCCTGCACCCGCTCCAGCGCGTAGGCGCGTGCGCGCTGGTAGGCGCGCTCGGCGATGCCCACGCCTTCAAGGCCGACGTTCAGCCGCGCATGGTTCATCATCGTGAACATGCAGGCCAGCCCCTGGTTCGGCTCGCCGACCAGGTAGCCGATCGCGCCCCCGCAGTCGCCAAAGCTCATCGACGCCGTGGGGCTGCCGTGGATGCCCATCTTGTGCTCGATGGAGGTGCAGGCCAGGTCGTTGCGTTCGCCCAGGGAGCCGTCGTCGTTGACCAGGTACTTCGGGCACAGGAACAGCGAGATGCCTTTCACGCCGGGCGGTGCATCGGGCAGGCGCGCCAGCACGAGGTGGACGATGTTCTCGGCCATGTCGTGCTCGCCCCAGGTGATGAAGATCTTGTTTCCGCTGACGCGGTAATGGTCGCCTTCGGGCACGGCGCGACTGCGCAGCGCGGCCAAGTCGGAGCCTGCTTGGGGCTCGGTGAGGTTCATGGTGCCGGTCCAGCGGCCCGCGACCATGGGCTCCAGGAAGCGGCGCTTGAGTGCGTCGCTGCCATGGTGCGCAATGGCTTCCACCGCGCCCAGCGTGAGCATCTGGCACAGGCTGAACGCGAGGTTGGACGACTTCCACATCTCCAGCACGGCTGTGGACACCAGCGTGGGCAGGCCCTGGCCGCCCCATTCGGTGGCAGCGGGCATGCCGTTCCAGCCGTTCTCGCAGAAGCTGGCCCAGGCTTCGCGAAAGCCATCGGCTGGCGTGACCTGGCCGTCGTGCCAGCGCGCGCCCTGCACGTCGCCGGTGCGGTTCAGCGGATCAAGCACGCCGGTGGCGTAGTGGGCAGCCTCCTGCAGGATGGCCTCGACCAGGTCGGGCGTGGTTTCTTCATGGCCCGGCTGGGCACAGATCGCATCCAGGCCTCCGACTTCCTTCATCGTGAACAGCATGTCGCGCAAGGGCGCGGCGTAGGTAGACATTGCTTACTCCTCTTTGTGGGTTCAACCCGTCTGCCCCATAGGGCATACATCCATGCATGACCCTACCCACCAGGACAAGGCCCGGTCGATCAACCGCTTCAGGGCGGCTGAATTTCTCAGGCGGCTTACGACGCGATTAGTTGGTATGACAAGATTTCTAGAAGCCGCTGAAGCGTGTGAAGTTCTCGACCGGCTCACGCTCGGTGCGCACGCGGTTCACCACGGCCGCCGGGTCGGCATAGCCCAGTGCCATGCCGCACAGGACCATCTGCCCGTCCGGGATTTGCAGGGCTTCAGCCAGAAGGCGCGGGTAAAGGGTCCACGCCATCTGCGAACAGGTATCCAGGCCTCGTGCGCGGGCCGCCAGCATGATGTTCTGTAAGAACATCCCGTAGTCCACCCAACTGCTCTGCACCATGCGCCGGTCCAAGGTGAAGATCAAACCGACCGGCGCATCGAAGAAGGCAAAGTTGCGTGCATGTTGAGCGCGCATGGCATCCGTATCTCCCTTGGAGATTCCGACTGCGGCATAAAGAGCGAAACCGCACCGACGCCGCCTGGTCAGGTAGGGCTCGAAGAACTCGGCCGGGTAGATGTCGTATTCGGACTGGTGCTCTCCCTCTTCATGGTGAAAGGCGTGCAATACACGGTCGCATAGGCGCTTCCTCGCCTCGCCCGCCACGGCAATGACATGCCACGGCTGGGTGTTGGTGCCACTGGGCGCGCTGGCTGCCACCGACAGAATCTGGGCCACCGCTTCTTGCGACACCGGGGTCGGCAGAAAGGCGCGCACGGAACGACGTTCGCGCATCACCGCATCAATCAGCATGTTGCGCAAAGGCACGGCGCAGACAGACATTCACTCTCTCCTGGTTGCTGGGCTATTCGGGTGAGCACACCGACATGCCGTTGCCGAAGAAGCATTCATGCGAATGCATCGATGCCGAACGTCCACGGGTCGTCCCTGGGTGTGCTACCAAGCGGTATTCTGGGCACTCGGCACATACGCGTCTTGCCCGCCAGTGCATGGCGAGTTGACTTTGTATGCACAAGGCAAAATCCGGTTGACCGCAGCCGGACGCTACATCGTTAGCGGGCCGTTTTCTTGGTGTAATTTCGGATTCAGCGCCAGCTATCGTTGCTCCCTTTGACCATGTTGAAACCCGTCGTCACTGTTCCTGTTTTTGCCGTGCATGGCCTGCTCGACGGCGCGCGCAGCAAAGGACTGGCCACCGAGTCCTGGCTGGATGGCGTTCTGGCGCAGGCCCGCATCGCCGAGTCGCTGCTGCATCTGGAGCAGTCGCGTGTGACCATAGAGCAATACATCGCACTCTTCAGTGCCGTGAAGAACAGCTTGGACGACGAATGCCTAGGCCATCTACACGGTCGGCCGTTGCGCTGCGGCAGCTTTGCGCTGATGGCTCGCTCTACGCTCGGGGCCAAGACGCTGGCAGCCGCCTTGCAGCGCGTGAGTGCATCCTTCGCCCTGCTGCAGGACGACGTGGCGCTTGTGCCCGTCTCTGATGGCTTGCTCAAGGGTGCTGCTCTGGACGTGCGCCACGCCCTGGGCAAACATTCAGACTTCCTGCACGGGCTGCTGTTGCGCGTTTTCTGGCGTCTGCTGGTATGGCTGCACGGCGGCCGACTGGTGCCCAGAGGGCTCGATTTTGCCTTCGAGCCACCGCCGCGTGCCGCAGACTATGCCCAAATCTTCTCGGGCACGTTGCGGTTCGGGCAGGCGCGGTCGGCGGTCTGGTTCGAGGCATCCGCATTCACGCAGCCGATGCGCCGTGACACCGCCGCGCTCCAGACCTTTTTGCGTGCCACACCGGGCAACCTGATCGGCCCGCGTCTAATCGAGCGGACAGCCAGCGCGCGGGTGCGCGCGCTATTGCAGCAAGCGTGCCCGGAGTGGCCCGATCTGACTGTCGCCGCGCAGCGCTTGCACATGTCGGTCAGCGCACTGCAGCGGCATCTGGCCGTGGAGGGCAAGTCCTTTCAGGTGCTGAAGGACGAGTTACGGCGCGACATGGCGATCGTTCGGTTGACCAGCACCGATGCCGCGCTGAGCGCCATCGCCGCCGAGTTGGGGTTCGCCGACGGCACCGCCTTCCAGCGGGCCTTCAAGTCATGGACCGGCAGCACGCCAGGCGTCTATCGTTCGCGCACCCAAAAAACGTAGCGCTGCTTCGACGCGGTCGCACTCAAAGCGACGAGCACAGATGCCCGCCATCCACTGGCACGCAGGCGCCGGTCATCCACGACCCGGCCTCGGTCGCGAACAGCAGGAACAGACCGTTGAGCTCCTCCGGCTTACCCAGGCGGCGCATCGGGATGCGCTTGATAAGCGCCTTGCCATGGTCGGTATCCCACATGGCATCGGTCATCTCGGTGTCGATGTAGCCCGGCTCGATGGCATTGACGCGAATGCCGTGGCGCGCCCATTCGAGCGCCAGGCTCTTGGTCATGTGCACGACTGCAGCCTTGGACGTGGCATACAGCATGGCGCCCGGCATCACGCGTTCGCCCAGGATCGATGCGATGTTGATGACTGAGCCTCCCCGCCCCGCATCCACCCAGCGCTGCGCGGCACGCGCGGCCACCAGCCACACGCCGCGCACGTTGGTCTCCATCAGCGAGTCGAAGTCGGACACAGGCAGCGTGAGCGACAAGGCGTCGTTGGAAGCCCCGGCGTTGTTAACCACCACGTCGAGGATGGTGCCCGAGGCGTCTATCTCGGCGAAGGCGTCGTCGATGGACTGCTCGGAAGCCACATCCATTTCCAGCACCGTGACCTGAGGCGAACCGAGCTTTTCGAGTTCCTGGGCGAGTTTGTCGAGCCGCGCCTTGCGCCGCGCCCCAATCACTACCTTGGCCTTGCAACCAGCAGCCAGCCGAGCGAAGTTCTCGCCCAGGCCCGACGAGGCCCCCGTGACCAGCACCCGCTTGCCTGCCAGCATTGCACCCAGATCCATCATCGTCTCCTTGCATCTTCAGTTCGCCGTCGATGCCGGGAGGTTAGCGCAGGGCCGCTCGGCTGCGGGGTTGCCTCGCTCCCCCATCCGTCGAAAGAGGTGCCTTGTCAGTTGATCGAGACCATCCGTCATTGCCGCGCCAAGCACCGCTGCCTACGATTGCCTGTATGCCTTGGGTACCCTGAGCGCCGCACGAAAGCACGCCACGGTGTCGACGCTCCGGTCCCGATGGGCTGCGGCGTCTGGGGGCAGATTCAGGAGACGACAAGTGCTGCAACAGTCACCCATGGAATGGTCCATCGACCATGCGCCCATCGAGGGCAGGATAGATGCGACGGAAGCGATCCTCAAGGACTCCTTCCAGCGCTGGAGTCTTTCCTCCCCGGCGAAGCCTGCTGCATTCCAGGCGAAGTTGCGGCGACACGAACTCGCCGGAGCCTCCTTGGTATGCACCGTGACCGGTGCTTGCGTCGAGCAGTCTCCTCCTGGACATTCGTCATTCGACGATGAGTTCTGCCTGGGGCTGCAGCTGAACCTGAGCGGCCGAGTACAGTTGCAGCAGTGGGACACGCCAATCTGCGAGGGCGACATGTTCCTCTGGCGTACCGATCAGCGGCAAGACTATGAGGTGCTGGAACGAACCCACAGCGTGTCGTTGATGATTCCCTGGCAGCTCATGCGCGAGCATCTACCGGGCCGCAAGCAGCCGCCCGCAGCCTGCCGCATTGACAGTCACACAGGCGTGGGCTCACTGCTCAGCCAACACCTGATGGGGTTGGCAAAGGAGATCGGCGCCGTGCCGCCCTCCGCCCACGTCGCCCTTTGCCGCACGGTGATCGGGCTTCTGGACATTGCGCTGCCAGAGCCGGAGAGCGCCACTCGATTCACGGCCATGGCCGCGTTGCGCGAACGAGTACTTGCCTACATCGCCCAGCATTTTCAAGAGGATGACCTGAGTCCGGCACGCATCGCCGCGGCGCACGGTATTTCACTGCGTTACCTTCATGCGCTGTTTGCGCAGGGCGATACCACGGTGGTCGGCCACATCCTGGAAAGCCGATTGCAAGCGTGCTGGCGGACACTCGTTGACCCGGTCTGCCGGCATCTGCAGGTCTCGGCGATCGCCTTTCACTGGGGCTTCAACTCCACCAGCCATTTCTGCCGCGCATTCAAACAACGCTTTGGAGTGTCGCCCAGCGATGCACGCGGCATGACTGCTCACGGCTCCGCCATCGGCCCGGTCGAGTCAGCCGGGCTTTCCCTTGCACACGCAAAGTCAACTTGCCATGCACTGGCGGGCAAGACGCGCACGGGCTGAATGCCGACCATATGCCCTGGACAGACTGAGAACGCAGAGATTCGACGCTTCGCCCGCCCCGTTGTGGGTATGCGGGCATGACCCGGGGCCGCATCGCTGGCCAAGTTTTCAAACCTTCATCGTACAAACCTTCTGAGGAGCGCTCCCATGCTGCCGCAATTGCACCGTCAACCCTGGATGGACAGCGACATCGAGACCTTTCGCGACCAGGTGCGCCGCTACATCGCCGCCGAGATGGCTCCGCACCTGCCCGCTTGGCGCGAACAGGGCTACGTCCCGCGCGAGACCTGGCGGCCCTTCGGCGAGATGGGGTTCATGCTGCCCGAAATGCCCGAAGCCTACGGCGGCACCGGGGCCAGCATTGCCTACCAGCTGGTGGTACAGGATGAGTTGACCAGAGCGGAAATGCCCAACAACGTCCAGGTGAACAGCATCGCTGCGCACTACATCATGGACTACGGCACCGAGGAGCAGAAGCAGCGCTGGCTGCCCAAGCTGAGCAGCGGCGAGATGCTGCTCGGCATTGCGATGACCGAACCCGGCTGCGGGACGGACCTCAAGGCCATCGCCACCCGCGCGCGCCGTGATGGCGACCACTACGTGATCGACGGTGCCAAGACCTTCATCACCAACGGCTACACCTGCAATCTGCTGATTGTGGTCGCACGCACCGGCGAGGCGGGCAGCCGAGGCCTTTCGCTGATCGTGGTGGAGACCGAGAACCTGCCAGGGTTCCGCGTGGGCCGCCTGCTCGACAAGATCGGCCTGCATGCGTCGGACACCGCCGAACTCTTCTTCGACGGGGTGCGCGTGCCGGTCGATCAAGTCCTGGGGGGCGTCGAAGGGCTTGGTTTCAAGCAGTTGATGGGCCAGTTGCCCTACGAACGCATGACCATCGCCGTGCCTGCGGCGGCCATCATCGACCGGGCCCTGGAACTCACCGTCGAATACACGAAGGAGCGCAAGATTTTCGGCGCACCGCTGTTCGAGATGCAGACCACGCGCCACAAGCTGGCCGAGATCGCCACCACCGCTCACGTGGTGCGCACCTTCGTCAACGACTGCATCCAGCGGCTGCTGGACGGAAAGCTCGACGCCGAAGCCGCGTACATGGCCAAGTGGTGGTGCAGCGAGCAGCAGTGCCGCGTGGTGGACGAGTGCCTGCAGATGTTCGGCGGCTACGGCTACATGTACGAATACCCGATCGCGCGCATGTACACCACCTCGCGCGTGCAGAAGATCTACGGCGGCGCGAACGAGGTCATGAAAGAACTGATTGCGAGGAAGCTGTGAACGCCTCGCACATGCTGCAAAAGCCACTGCACGGCGTCCGTGTGGTGGAGTTCGAAGGGATCGGGCCGGGCCCGCTGGCCGCCATGATGCTGGCCGACATGGGTGCCGAGGTGATTGCGCTGACACGGGCCGAGCAGGCCGCCGGGGCGCAGCCGCTGGGCGGGGCGGCGGCCAACCCGCTGCACCGGGGCAAGACGGTCGAGATCACCGACCTGAAGTCGCCCGGCGGCAAGGCGCGCGCCCTGGATCTGATCGGCCAGTCCGACGTTCTGATCGAAGGCTTTCGCCCCGGCGTGATGGAACGGCTGGGGTTCGGCCCCGCCGAATGCGCGGCGCGCAACCCCAAGCTGGTCTATGGCCGGATGACGGGCTGGGGCCAGGACGGCCCGCTCTCCCGGGCCGCTGGCCACGACCTGAACTACGTGGCGCTGACGGGCCTGCTGTCGCTGTCGGCCCGCAAGGGGCAGATGCCCATCGTGCCGCCCTCGGTGCTCGGGGACGCGGCCGGGGCGCTGGGCATGGCCTTCGGTGTCGCCTGCGCGCTGGTCGATGCGCGCGGTAACGGTAGGGGCAGTGGCCGCGGCCGGGTCGTGGATGCCGCCATCATCGACATCGTGGCCATGATGGGCACGCTGGTGCATTGGATTCGCGCCAATGGGCAGATCGACGGCACGAAGCCGAGCCCGTTTCACGATTCGCCGTTCTATGACGTGTACGCCTGTGCCGACGGCGGCTTCATCAGCCTCGCGGTGGTGGAGCCCGCGTTCCACGCACTGCTGCTGTCGAAGCTGGGCCTGACGGACGTGAACCCTGCCGACCAGTACGACACGACGACGTGGCCAGCGCTGAAGGAGCGCATTGCGGCCCTCATCCGCAGCCAACCCAGGGCGCACTGGTGCGCGTTGCTCGAAGGCAGCGACGCCTGCTTCGCGCCCGTGCTCAGCCTGGCCGAGGCGGCGCGGCATCCGCACAACGCGGCACGGGGTATCTACCAGACCACCCCCTCCGGCGCCATCGAGGCGGCCCCGGCCCCACGGTTCCAGGCACTCAACGCAACCACATAGGAGACCAGAGAATGACCAACACCACCAAGATCGTGCGCGGCTGCCCGTCTACCTCGGGCAACGACCGCCAGCTCAACACCACGACGCTCATCCGGCACGCCGCGCGCACCCACGGAGACCAGGAGATCGTCTACCGCACGCCCGATGGCGGCTGGGACCGCTACACCTATGCCGACTGCTACGCGCGCGTCTGCCGCAGCGCCAATGCGCTGCGCGCGCTCGGTGTCGAACCTGGCGACCGGGTCGGCATCCTGGACTGGAACAGCCGACGCCATTTCGAGCTGTACTGGTCCATCCCTGGCCTGGGCGCGGTCATGCTGCAGATGAACCTGCGCCTGGGCGCCGAAGACCTGGGCTACGTGGTCGGCCACAGCCAAGTGTCCTACGTATGCGTGGACGAATCATTGCTGCCCATCGCCGAATCCGTCGCGGCGAATTCGCCCCAGATCAAGGGCTGGATCGTCATGACCGACAAGCCGCTGGACCAGATTAAGACCACGCTGAAACCGCTGCTGCACTACGAAGACCTGCTGGCCGCCGCCGACCCCAAGATCGACTGGCCCGAGATCGACGAAACCTCGGCCTACAGCGCCTGCTACACCACCGGCACCACGGGCAAGCCCAAGGGCGTGTACTACTCGCACCGCTGCATCTACCTGCACTCCACGGGCATGGCCACCAATCTGGGCATGACGCTGAGCGACTGCGTGATGCTCATCACGCCCATGTTCCACGGGCAATGCTGGGGCCTGCCGCAGGCCGCCACGCTGCTGGGCGACAAGATCGTGCTGCCGGGCCGCTATGTCGCCGAGGACACCAAGCCCCTGGTTGACGCCATGATCGCCGAGGGCGTGACGGTCGCCAACGGCGCACCGGCCATCTTTCAGCCCATGCTGCAGTACATCGAAACGATGCCGGTCAAGCCGGACTTCAGCAGCATGCGCATGCTGTCCGGCGCCTCCGAGCCGCCGCTGTCGATGATGATCGGTTTCTACAAACTCACCGGTGCCGAGGTGGTCCACGGCTACGGTGCCACCGAAGCCACGACGCTGGTGACCATGAACCGCCTCAAGTCCACGCTCAAGAAGCGCCTGACCGAGGAAGAGCGCTGGAACCTCAAGCGCAAGCAGGGTCTGGTGCTGACCGGGGTGGACATCCGCATCCTCGATGCCGATGACAAGGACTTGCCGCATGACGGAAAGTCGGCGGGCGAGATTTGCGTGCGCGGCCCCTGGATCACGGCCAGCTACCACGACATGCCCGATTCCGCAGACCGCTTCCTGGAGGGTGGCTGGTGGCGCTCGGGCGATGTCGGCACGGTGGACGAGAACGGCTACCTCAAGGTCACCGACCGCATCAAGGACGTGATCAAGAGCGGCGGCGAATGGATTTCTTCCATCGACATGGAAAACCTGCTCATGGGCCACCCCGCCGTGCGCGACGCCGCCGTGGTCGGCGTTCCGCATCCGAAGTGGCAGGAGCGGCCGCTGGCCCTGGTGGTGCTCAAGCCCGGCCAGCAGGCGACCCAGGAACAACTGAAGGAGCACCTGGGCAGCGCCTTCGCCAAGTGGCAGTGGCCGGATCAGGTTCTGTTCGTCGAGGCCATCCCCAAGACCAGCGTCGGCAAGCTCGACAAGAAGCGCATACGCGTCGAGCAGGCAGACCGCTATTCCGCCTGACACCCGCTTTGCATGACCCCCAGTTTCTTACCAGGAGAACCACATGAATGACCATGAACCCGTGATCGTCGGCGCGCTGCGCACCCCCGTGGGCAAGCGCGGCGGGCGCCTGCAAAAATGGCACCCCGTCGATCTGATGGCCGAGACGCTGCGCCAGCTGGTCGAACAGTCCGGCGTCAACCCCTCCGATCTGGACGACGTGATCGTCGGCTGTGTGCTGCAGTGGGACCAGCAGCATGGCAACCTGGCCCGCCATGCCGTGCTGGCGGCGGGGCTGCCCGAATCCGTCCCGGCTGTGACGGTGGACCGGCAATGCGGCTCCGGCCAGCAGGCGGTGAGTTTTGCCGTGCATGGCATCCAGGCGGGGGCCTACCAGCTGGCCATCGGCGGGGGGGTGGAGTCGATGTCGCAGGCGCCGCTGCCGCCGTCGTTCAAGCCCGGCGCGCCGCTGGGCGCGCAATACAGCCCGCGCGAACTGGCGCGCTACCAGGACAACCCGCTGATACCGCAAGGCGTTTCGTCGGAGTTGCTGAACTCGCGCTTCGGCCTGACCCGTGAAGTCCTGGATGCATCCGCCGTGCGCAGCCACAAGCGCGCCGCCGAGGCGATTCAGGCCGGTCGCATCAAGGATCAACTGGTGCATCTGACCGAGGACCCGGCCGACCCGAACAGCCCCGTCGTCGCCGCCGACGAGGGCGTGCGCGCCAACCCCGACCCCGAGAAGCTGGCCACGCTGAAAGCCGTGTTTGCCGCCAACGGCACCACCACCGCCGGCAACTCGTCGCAGATCAGCGACGGCGCCGCCGCACTGCTGATCGCCAGCCGTGCCTATGCCAAAAAGCATGGCCTCAAGCCGCGTGCGCGCTTCGTCAGCACCGCCGTGGCCGCCGCCGACCCGGTGATCCAGTTCACCGCCGTGCTCGACTCCACCCGCAAGGCATTGAAGGAATCGGGCCTGACCATCAACGACATCGACCTGTTCGAAGTCAACGAGGCTTTCGGCGGCGTGCCGCTGATGTTCCAGCAGGAATTCGGCATCCCGGACGACCGCCTGAATGTCAACGGCGGCTCGATGGCCATTGGCCATCCGCTGGGTTCCACCGGCGCGCGCATGCTCACCGACCTGCTGTACGAACTGGAGCGCCGGGGCGGCCGCTATGGCCTGCAAACCATCTGCGAGGCTTCGGGCACGGCCAACACCACCATCATCGAGCGGCTTGCATGAGCGGGGCCACCATGAGCGAAGCCAGTGAAGTGCTCGTCAGCCGTGACGGCGCCGTCGTCACCCTGACCATCAACCGCCCGCGTGCGAAGAACAGCCTGAACCGCGCGGTGTTCGATGGCCTGTCCGCACAGCTTGCGCAACTGCGCGACGACGATGTCGTGCGGGTCGTCGTCATCACCGGCGCCGAGGGCGTGTTTTGCGCGGGCGCCGACATCACGGCCTTTGAAGTGCTGCGCGCCGCGCCGCTGCTGGGCGACCGCTCGGCGACCGGCTGGGACTTCTTTGCGGCGCTGGGGCGCTTCCCCAAGCCCGTCATCGCGGCGGTGGAAAAGGTCGCGCTGGGCGGCGGCACGGAACTGGCGCTGGCCTGCGACATCGTGATCGCGGGCGAGTCCGCCAAGTTCGGCGTGCCGGAAGTCAAGCTGGGCGCCATCCCCGGTGCGGGCGGCACCCAGCGCTTGATTCATGCCATCGGCAAGTCCAAAGCCATGGCGCTGTTGCTGACCGGCGATTTCATGGATGCCCGCAAGGCTTGCGACGTCGGCATCGTCGCCGAAGTGACGGCGGACGGCCAGGCCCTGCCGACGGCGTTGGCGATGGCCAGCCGGATTGCGGCCAATTCGCCGCTGGCCGTGGCGCTGGCCAAGGATGCGGCCCTGGCCAGCTTTGAAACCCCGCTCGCGCAGGGCCTGGAGCATGAGAAGCGCAATTTCGTTGTCGCTTTGCGTTCGGCCGACAACCTGGAAGGGCAAGCGGCATTCCTGGGCAAGCGCACCCCCAAATTCACCGGCCAATAACGCCTGTCTGTCATCTTCAAGGAAAAACCATGCAACTCAATTCCGGCATTTCTGCCGTCATCACCGGGGGGGCTTCCGGCCTGGGGGCCGCCACGGCCCGGCGTTTGGCCAGCCATGGCGTCAAGGTCGCCATCTTCGACATGAACGAAGCCGTCGGCCAGGCGTTGGCCAGCGAGCTTGGCGGCGTTTACTGCAACGTGGACGTAACGTCCGAGGAGCAGGTGGACGCAGCCTTCGCCAAGGCCCGCGCCGCGATCGGGCAGGAACGCGTTTTGGTCAACTGCGCCGGCACGGCCGACGCCGTCAAGACTGTCAGCCGCGATCGGAAAACGGGTGAGATCCGCCCGAGTGCGGTGGATCGCTTCAACCGCATCGTGCAGATCAACCTGGTGGGCACGTTCCGCTGCATTGCCAAATCGACGGCGGGCATGCTGGCGCTGGAACCGCTGGCCGACGGCGACCGCGGCGTCGTGGTCAACACCGCTTCGGCCGCTGCGGTGGACGGCCAGGTCGGCCAGGCCAGCTATGCCGCCAGCAAGGCCGCCGTCATGGGCATGACCTTGCCGATCGCACGCGACCTGATGGACGAAGGCGTTCGCGTCAACACCATCCTGCCGGGGATCTTCGGCACCCCCTTGCTGCTGGCCCTGCCGGACAACGTCAAGCAAGCGCTGGCGGCCAGCGTGCCCTTTCCCAAGCGTTTGGGCGACCCCGATGAATTCGCGCAGGCCGTCGAGTTTCTGGTCACTTGCGGCTACATGAACGCCGAGTCCATCCGCGTGGATGGGGCCCTCCGCATGGCGCCGCGCTGACGCCTTGAACCCTCGAAGAGCTGCGCATGATGTCGTCAACCCGAGAAAGCCGCGCGACGGGAGCCTGGAATGTCAGGGGGCCGGCCACGGGTGACTGCAAGTCATGGCGTGATGTCGATCCGCAGCTCGCCAGGAGCGTCATTCGCCATGATTGACCTGCATTACGCACCGACACCCAACGGCTGGAAGATCTCCATCCTGCTTGAGGAACTCGGACTTCCCTATACGGTGACTCCGGTCAACATCCGCGCTGGCGAGCAATTCAAGCCGGAATTTCTGGCGATCAGCCCGAACAACCGCATTCCGGCCATAGTGGACCATGCGCCGCTCGACGGCGGCGGCCCGCTTTCGGTGTTCGAGACCGGCGCCATCCTGGTCTATCTGGCCCAGAAAACCAACCGCTTCCTGCCCACGGATCTGCGCGGCTTCACCCAAACCATGCAATGGGTGATGTGGCAGGTGAGCGGACTGGGGCCCATGCTCGGCCAGCATGGTCACTTTGCGCTGTATGCGCAGGAAAAGATCGCCTACGCGATCGAGCGTTACCGCGACGAAGCGGCGCGGCTGTATCGCGTGCTCGATACCCAGCTCGGCAAGACCGGCGCCTATGTCGCCGGCGCCGAGTACGGCATCGCCGACATCGCCTGCTTTCCCTGGGCCATGACCCACAAGGCGCAAGGCTTCACGCTCGACGATTTTCCCCACATCAAGCGCTGGTACGCCAGCGTGCGCGCCCGGCCGCAAGTGCAGGCGGGACTGGCGGTCGGCAAATTCGAGAAGGAGCCGCTGGACGACGAAGCAAGAAAGAACATGTTCGGCCAGAAGGCCAAGGAGATGGCACACCGCATGTCGCCCAACAACCAGCGAGAAACACCATGATCGAATTCTTCTTCGACTGCTCCAGCCCCTGGACCTATCTCGCCTTCCACAACATCCAGCCGCTCGCCGACGAACTGGGCGTCGAGGTCACATGGCGGCCCATCCTGGTCGGCGGCATCTTCAACACGATCAATCCGACCGTCTACGCCTCGCGCGAGACGCCGGTGCCGCAGAAGGCCCGCTACCTGAAAAAGGATCTGGCAGATTGGGCCCGCTCGACGGGGCTTGCGATCAAGATGCCGCCGACGGTGTTTCCCGTCAACAGCGTGAAGGCGATGCGCGGCTGCGTCTGGCTCGGCAACGACATGGTGCCGTTTGCCCGCGCCATATTTGAAGCCTATTGGGGCGAGGACCAGGACATCTCGCAGGATTCGGTGCTGACCCATGTGTGCCAGCGCATTGGCATCGATCCCGCCCCATTCTTTGCAGGCATCGGCGAGCAGGCGATCAAGGATCAGCTCAAGGCCAACACCGATGAGGTGGTCGCGCGCGGCGGCTTTGGCTCGCCGACCATCTTTGTGGACAAGACCGACATGTATTTCGGCAACGACCGCATGCCGCTGATCCGCGAAGCCGTGCTGCGCCTGCAAGGGAAGACGGCCTGATACCGCAAGCAGGGTTCACCCATCCATTCATCTCACCACCACCACAGGAGACATCATGCAAAAAAGACAATTCATCACCATGCTTTCCGGCGCCATGCTGACCGGCGTTTCTGGCCTGGTCCGCGCGCAGGGCGCAGGCACCCCGGGCGTGACGGATCGCGAGATCAAGATCGGCTCGACCGGGCCGCTCAGCGGCCCGGCCGCAGGCTATGGCGTCGTCGGCAAGACCATGTCTGCATGGTTTGACCTGGTCAACGCCGAGGGCGGCGTGAATGGGCGCCAGCTCAAGCTGGTGCTGGCCGACGATGGCTACAGCCCGCCGAAAACCCTGGAGCAATCGCGCCGCCTGGTGGAGCGCGATCAGGTGGCTTTTCTCGCGGCGCAGATAGGCTCGTCCACTGGGCTGGCGTCGCGCAGCTATCTCAACAACGCCAAAGTACCGCAACTCTTCGTTTCGTCCGGCTCTGCCACGTGGCTGGATGATGCGGCTAAGTTCCCCTGGAGCATGGGCTGGCTGCCCCTGTACACCGACGAAGGGCGCATCCTGGCCAGGCACATCCTGCAGACGCGGCCCAACGCGAAGATCGCCATGTTCTACCAGAACGACGACGCCGGCAAGGATGTGCTGCGTGGCGTGAAGGAGGTTCTGGCTGCCGCCGGGAAGAAGCTCATCAGCGAAGAGTCGCATGAAGTGTCGGATCCGACGGTGGACTCGCAGATCGTCTCCATGCATGCCTCGGGCGCGGACGTGCTGGTGGCGTGGGGTTCGCCCAAAGCCACCCTCCAGTCGCTGCGCAAGACCCACGACATCGGCTGGCGCCCGGCCATCTACATCAACCCGAGCGCATCTTCGGTGCCCGCGGTGCTGACTCCGGTGGGGCTGGACAAGGTCAAGGGCATCATGAGCGCCGCGTTCCTCAAGGATCCGAGCGATCCGACCTGGAAGGACGACCCTGGTGTCCTGGCCTGGCATGCCTTCATGGACAAATACAACAAAGGCGCGGCCAAGGAGTACCTCACCGTGCTCGGTGCCTGCCTTGGGCAAGTGACAGTGCAGTTGCTCAAGCAGTGCGGCAACGACCTCTCGCGCGAGAACATCATGCGGCAGTCGCGCCGCCTGGACATGGATTTGCCCATGATGCTGCCGGGCCTGCGTGTCAAGACCAGCGACGCCCGCCCTCACCCGATACCGGACATGCGCATCCAGCAGTTCGACGGCACGAGCTGGAAGGTGATGCCGTCCTGACGGGGCGAGCGCAGCGATGGAACCCATTCTTTCCGTACGCGACCTGACGATCCGCTTCGGCGGTGTCGTCGCGCTGGACGCCTTCTCGATGGACGTGCCCGAGGGCTGCATCTTCGGCCTGATCGGGCCGAACGGCGCTGGCAAGACGACCTGCTTCAACTGCATCAGCGGCCTGTACCGGCCCACCCACGGCAGCGTGCGCTTCGGCCAGGCCGAGTTGACGCGCCTGCCGCGCCACGGCGTGGCACGGCTGGGTCTGAGCCGCACCTTCCAGAACGTGGCGCTCTACCCCTCGCTCACGGTGCGCGAAAACGTGATGGTGGGTGCGCACGCGCGGCTGCCGGTGTCGATGCTGGGTGCCGCGCTGCGCTCGCGCGCCGTCCGTGCCGCCGAGGAAGAAATCGCGCACTCGGCTGACGCGGCCCTGGCCACGCTGCGGCTGTCCGACTATGCCGACCGGGGCGTGGCGGAACTGCCGGTGGGCATCCAGCACCGCGTGGAAATCGCGCGGGCGCTGGTGACGCGGCCCAAGCTGCTGCTGCTTGACGAACCCGCCGCTGGCCTCACCGCTGGCGAGGTCGATGAACTGCGCGACGTGCTGCTGCGCCTGCACGAGGAATTGAAGCTGACCATGGTGATCGTGGAGCACAACATGCGCTTCGTGATGAAGACCTGCTCCGACCTCGCGGTACTGAGCTTTGGCCGCAAGCTCGCCCAGGGCTCGCCCGAGGAAGTGGCCAACAACGACGCCGTGCTCGATGCCTATCTGGGAGGTGTGCTGTGACCCAACGGCTTGAAATCCGCAACCTCGCGGTGGCCTACGGCCGAACGGCGGTGGTGCATGGCATCGACCTGCACGTGCAGGCCGGCGAGATGGTGGCGCTGCTCGGCGCCAACGGCGCGGGAAAGACCTCCATCCTGCGCGCCATCAGCCACCAGCAGGTGACTGCCAAGGGCACGCTGCGCTTCGAGGGCCAGGACATCATCGACATGGCCGCGCCCGCCATCGCCTCGCTGGGCATCGCCCACGTGCCCGAAGGGCGCGGCACCTTTGGCGACCTGACGGTGCTGGAAAACCTGCGCGTGGGCGCCATCCACCGCCGCGACAAGGACGGCATCGAGCAGGACATCGCCCGGATGCAGACGCTGTTTCCCAAGCTGTCCAGCCGCGCGAAGCAGGCGGCGGGCACGCTCAGCGGCGGCGAGCAGCAGATGCTGGCCATCGCGCGCGCGCTGATGACGCGCCCCAAGATGCTGCTGCTGGACGAGCCTTCGTTCGGCATCGCGCCGCGCGTGACGCAGGAGATCTACGAACTCCTGCACCAGTTGCGCGAAACCGAGCACCTCACGGCGCTCATCGTGGAGCAGAACGCCCAGGTCGCGCTGAACCTAGTCAACCGGGCCTATGTGCTCGAAAGCGGGCGCGTCACTGCCCAGGGCACCGCAGCCGAGCTGCGCGAAGACGACGCCGTGCGCCGCAGCTACCTCGGCCACTGATCAAAAAAGGTTCATCACCATGCAAGCATTCCTTCACCAGATAGCTTCGGGCCTGGCGGCGGGCGGCATCTATGCCAGCCTCGCCATCGCGCTTGTGCTCATCTATCGCTGCACTTCGTCCGTCAACTTCGCGCAGGGCGAACTGGCGATGTTCTCCACCTATATGAGCTGGGCGTTGGTTCAGGCGGGCGCATCATGGTGGGTGGCCTTCGCCGTCGTGGTCGTGGGTTCCTTCCTGCTCGGGCTGGCGCTGGAACGGGTCATCTTCCAGCCCCTGCGGCACAAGCCGGTGCTCTCGGTCGTGGCGGCCAGCATCGCGCTGCTCATCATCTTGAACAGCCTGGTCGGCTGGCTGTTCGGGCATGAGATGCTGGAGTTCGCCACGCCGTTCGGTGGCGTCCTCAGCCGTGCCGAACCCTATCTGTCGGCCCACGAGGTCGGCGTTCTGCTCGTCACCCTGGCCGAACTGGCGGCGGTATTCGCGTTCTTCCGCTTCACCCGGTTCGGCCTGGCGATGCGTGCGGTGGCGGTGAACGCGCCGTCGGCGGAACTGTCGGGCATCAGCACCAACAAGGTGCTGGCCGTGGGCTGGGGTCTTGCAGCGGTGGCCGGTGCCGTGGCGGGGCTGATGGCCGCGCCCATCGTGTTCCTGGAGCCGTCGATGATGATGGGGCCGCTGATCTACGCACTGGCGGGCGCGCTGCTGGGCGGCATCGCCAGCCCTGTGGGCGCCGTGGCCGGGGGCTTCGCCGTCGGGGTACTGGAGAACCTGCTGGGCGCCTACGTGGTCGGCAACGACCTGAAACTGACCTGCATCATGCTGTTGATCATCGCGATGCTGGTCTTGCGGCCCGCCGGTATCTTCGGCAAGACGGCCCAGGTGAGGGTGTGAGCATGAGTACCATGAACGCCCCACTCAACATCCGCCCGGCGGCATCGCCCACCTGGTTGCGCTGGACGGCCTCGGTGGTCGGGCTCGCGCTGCTGGCCTGGTCCTTTAGTTGGCAAAGTTATCCGTTGTACGTGATGACGCAGGTGCTGATCTATGGCATCGCCATCATGGGCCTGAACCTGCTCACCGGCTACACGGGCCAGATCTCGCTCGGCCACAGCGCCTTCTTCGCCATCGGTGCCTATACTGCGGCGGTGCTCTCGCATCACCTGGGCTGGCCATTCTACGTGGGCGTGCCGGTGGCGGCGCTGTTGTGCTTCGTGGCGGGTTTCCTCTTCGGCTTCCCGGCGCTGCGGCTGCCCATGCTTTATCTGGCGCTGTCCACCTTCGCGGTGGCGGTGGTGACACCGCAGGCGCTCAAGTGGAAAAAGATCGAGTGGCTGACCGGCGGCGTGGCGGGGATCGTCCTGGAAAAACCTGTGTTCCCAGGAGTGCTGGCCGACCGGGCGGACTGGGCCATCATGGCCTGCGTTGCGGCCTGCGCGCTCTGCGCCTTCCTGCTGGCGCGGCGGATTCTCGGCTCGCAGTTCGGCCGCCTGGTGGACGCCTCGCGCGACCAGCCGCTCGCGGCGGCGGCGGGCGGGCTCGACATCACCGCCCTGCGCACGCAGATGTTCGGCCTCAGCGCGGCGTTCACCGGCCTGGCCGGTGCCCTGAGCGTGGTGGCGGGCCAGTTCGTCGCGCCCGAGAACTTTCCCTTCCTGCTCTCGGTGTCCCTGCTGGTGGGCAGCTTCGTGGGCGGGGTGCGCAGCCTGTGGGGCGCCTTCCTGGGGGCTGCCTTCATCGTGCTCACGCCCAACTTGGCCGAGAGCGTGTCGCAATCCGCGCCGTGGATGATCTTCGGCTTCGCACTGCTCGCGGTGGTCTTCCTGGCCCCCAATGGCTTGAGCGGCTGGATCACCAGCCTCCGGCGCAGGCGTGCAAATTCCTCATCCGCCCAGTCTTAGATGCTTTCCATGCAGCCCGTCTTCGTCGCTGGCACGGGCATGACCCGTTCCGGCAAGCACATTGACTGCGGTCTCAAATCGCTCACCGCCGAGGCGATTGGCGAAGCCATTGCCGATGCAGGCATCACCCCGTCCCAACTGCAGGCGCCCCACATGCGCAACGCCGCTGCTGGTGTCATGGCCGACCAGGTGCTGATCCCCGGAAAGGTGGCGTTGCGCGGCATGGGCATCAGGCGCATTCCGGTCGTCAACATCGAGAACGCTTGTAGACGCATCCTTGCAGTGGGTGCTCGATATGCTGCTGGCTTCAGATAACAGATAAGCCCTGTTGCCGTCGGATTTGCCAGGATACGCGGCCGTCATGTACCTGCGCAGAAATCGGCATACCGAGTCGTTGTTCGATGACAGGCCTCCATGGCACCAGGCTGAACCCCATGCCGTCATCGAGCATGGCGTAGCGCCCGCTGGCCAGCATGACGCTGCGGCGGTAGATGCCCGCCACGCGCTGGCCATCGGCCACGGGCCGATGCTCCAGGCCAGTTTCGGCGGCCAAGTCCTTCGCGGCATGCGCTACATCCCGGCTGCGCAGCGTTGCCAGCAGATTGCGCGCCAGGATGACGCGTTGGCCGCGCCGCTCGGCCAGCCCCTGTTCGGCCAGGAAGTCGGTGCGCTGTTGCATTGCCTGCTTGGCCTCACCGCCAAAGCCCAGGTCGCCCAGGCCAGAGCCGCCGCCGATCAACTGCTGGTCAAGCCAGGTGGCCCCGATCACGCGGGCCTGCCGCTCGATGGGCAGGTGCGATTTCAGCTCCACGGCCACGCCGCCCAGGCGCTGCGCGTCGTAGCGACGGCCCTGATCGGGCAGGTCGCCCGGCACCTTCCATAGCCCTTCGGCCACGCGCTCCACGATGCCTGCCCGGCGCAGGGCTTCCAAGCGCCGGACGTGGGCCGCGACGACTTCCTGCGGATCGCGGCCCGGCACGGCCTGGCCCTGCGCGATAGCAAGGTGGTGGTCGGTGCGGTACAGACCATCGCTCGCCAGCACGGCGATGTTCTTGTCGGCCGCGCGCACGTCGGCCGATCCCTTCACCTCCACCACGGCGCCGGTGGGATAGTTCGCCAGCTCGTCGCGGGTGTTGAGCGCGACGTAGTGGGCCTTGCCGTCCACCCCGTCGATGACCAGATAGCCACGGTCGCGCAGCTCGTCGGCCAGCCCCTTCGCGGCTACGCGGCCGAGAATGGTTCGGCCATCGTCGCCCGGCTCGAACACCGCCAGTTCGCGCGGCTCGCCGCGCATGGCACGCTGCATGGTGCGGATGATGTCGCCACGCTCGCCCAGGGCGCGCAGGGTCTTCTCGGCATCGGCATGGACGGCCCAGGTGCCCGGCTGCGTCTCGTCGGCCAGCCCCAGGCGCTGCAAGCGTTGCAGGCGGCCGATCAGCAGCAGGCGTTGGCGTTGCAGCTTCGGTTCGTTGAAGCGTTCGATCTGCACCCGGCCGTCTTCGCCGGCCTCGCGTTTCAGCGTGCGATCCAGGCTCGTCCACCGCTCCTGCTCCACCTCGCGTTGCAAGGTCTGCTGGATCTCCAGTTCGGTGCGCGGCCCCAGCCATTCGGTCGCCAGCTCGGATGCGCGATGCCGAAAGCCATCGGCGATGTAGTCACCCGCGATGATGAGGTCTTTGCTGGTATCGTCGCGCCCGCGCACGATCAGGTGGGCGTGGGGGTTGTCGGTGTTCCAGTGATCAACGGCCACCCATTCCAGCCGTGTGCCCAGGTCAGCTTCCATGCGGTTCATCAGATGCCGTGTATAGGTGCGCAGGTCTTCCAGCTCCGCGCCGTCCTCGGGCGAGACGATGAAGCGGAAGTGATGCCGGTCGTCGGCGCAGCGTTCCTTGAAGGCGTCGAGGTCGGCGGTATCGGTCTGCGGCCCGTAGGCTTGGCCTGGCTCGCCGTCGCGGCCCACGCCGTCGCGCTCGATGTAGCGTAGGTGCTTGGCGAGCGATTGCGGGCTGGCCCGCTGCTGGTTCACCAGTAGGGTCTTGATGGTCACGCGCCGCGACATGGGTGTCAGCTTCGCGCCCGCAAACCGCGCCGCCGTATGGCCGCGCCCCAGGCGTGAGCCGGGCCGCTGGCCGGTGGCCTTGCCGCCGACGGCCGATGCCGGACGGCGCACCGAGGACTTGCCGCCACTGGCCTTGCCGGCCTGCTGGAGCACCTTGGAAACGAAGCCCTGGCCGCGGTTTTTTGGCGCGCTGGGGCGGATGTGGAAATCGTCGTCGCGGCGGTTGATCATGACTTCTCTCCCTGAAAGCTGGGGCGTAGTCCGTCGTGCGAAGCACGCGAACAAGCCCATATCGACGCGGGCCACGCGCCACAAGCAGCACGGCGGCGAAGCCGCTGCGTGCCGCGCCACCCCCACGTGCAGACTGGCTTTGCGGGCCGACAGGTGCCGCCCCCTTTTGTCTTGCCTTCCGCATTTGCCTCCCGCATCCGCTCCAGGCAACTGCGGCCCGGCGGCAAGGCTGCACCGGCAGCCAGCGCACCGGCGAACACGGCGATGGCCGCAGGCCATCCGTGTTCGAGACAAGACGCCTGCACGTGGGACGGCTGCGCCGGAGGCAGCGTGAAGTGCGGCGCGGATGCGCTCGCACTGCATGTGCGACGACACACGGAACGCCGCCGGAACGACACGCCCGATAGCACGATGATGCACAGCGAATCAGCGGCCATCATGGGCGCGACTCCAGCCAAACCGGGCGCGCAACGCCAACCACGGCGGCTGCGCTGACCGGCCCGAAATACCGGCTGTCGAAAGACGCCGGATTGGTCGCGCTGAGCAGGAACAGCTCGCCAGGCTGAAGGCGACGGCACTGCTGCCAGGATGGCAGCGGCCGGCCCCAGCGATCGGCAGGCAACACGGCGGCTGAAGGCACGCCGTCGATGCGGACTTTGCCGTCAGCGATACACACCTCTTGCGGCGCCATCGCGCCCACGCGCTTGAGCAACGGGATGCGCGTCGGTAGGTAGCCGCGCTGCGCAGCCAGCGCGGCGGCCTCGGCGGGCAGCGGCACCAACACGATGCTACCCACGGACAACGGACGTGGCGGCGAGCTGGTGCGATGGTCGAGCGGATCGACGCGATACCATCCGACCGCCACGCTGTCGGATGGGTTGTAGGTCAGGCGCGGCAGCGGATGCACGAAGGACGCCCAGGCAAGCGCAGCGAGGCCGCAGGTGGACAGGCCCGCCAGCATGAGGCGAGCGCGCAGGCGCGAGCGTGGATGCGTGACAGCAGTGGGAACAGAAATCGTGCTCATGACAGCGCCCTCACGGCCAGCCAGGCGGCGTGCCGCTCGGCGCTGTATTCGGGCAGCGGCAAGCGCGCCGCGAGCCGGTTGCCCAGCGTGCGCCAGTACGCGGGCGAGGCGGTAGCAGGCGTGATGCCCAGCGCTTCGATGCCGTCGATGCGTTCCAGCACGGCACGCACCGATTGCTCACCCTCGGCGTGCAGCAACAGGCGCGCGCCCGGCTGCACGCCGGGGATGCGCTGCGCGCCATCCATCGGCATGCACGCCTGCATCACCATGAGCTGCCAGCGGATCGTGCCGTAGTCGTTGGCCTGCCAGCGGATGCGGCAGAGAACCGCGTTCGGCGTGAACACCGCGCAGCGACGCCAGCGGTCGAATCGGATGATGCGCGAGGGATCGCCGAAGCGCAGATAGAGGTCGAAGCGTTGGTCGATGTAGGCGAGCGCAACGCGCGTCAGCGGCACGCCATCGGCTCGGCCGACTGGCGGGGCAGATGACGTCGGCAATGCTGTCGAAACGGGTGTGATCATGGAGACTTCTCCGGGAATTCCCGCTTCAGCAGCGCGCGCAACAGATCAGCCACCGTCACGCCTTGCGTGAAGGCCGATACCTTGATGCGCGCCCGCATGGCGGGCGTGATGTCGAGGGTCAGGCGGGCCGTGTAGAGGTCGCCTTTCTGGAGGTCATCGGCGCTGCCCTGGCGAATCCACGCCTCGGCGTGCGGATTCGCGGGCGGGCGCGCGCCGATGCCCACGCGCTTGCCCGTGCGTTTGCTGGCGGGACTGCTCATGACGGCCACCGCAGCAGTTCGTCCACCAGCGCGGTGATTTCGCTGGCGGCGGCGCTGTCGGGCGCCGTCTCGCGCGCCAGTCGGCCAGCGGCCACGCTGTCGGCGAACACGATGCGTTGATGCACTTCCGCGCGCAGCGCGGGCAGCGGCTGCTCGGCCAGCGCTCCGCGTGCTTCGCGTCCGATCACCGTGGTGCTGACGCGCCGGTTGATGACAAACGCCGCGCGCAGCGCAGGCCGAAACACCTGCGCCTCGCGGATCAGCGCCACCATCTCGGCACTGGCCCACAGGTCGTAGGGACTGGGCTGCACGGGAATCAGCACCCGCTCGGCCGCCAGCAGCGCGGAGCGCGCCAGCGCCGCGATGCGTGGTGGCCCGTCGATGACGACGTGATCGGCCCGCCTGGCGAGTTCTGGCGCTTCCTGGTGCAGGGTTTCGCGAGCAAGGCCCACAGCGCTGAACAGCCTTGGCAAGCCTTGCTGGCTGCGGCGCTGCGTCCAGTCCAGCGCGGAGCCCTGCGGATCGGCATCCAGCAGGACGACGTGCTGGCCGCGCATCGCCAGCTCGCCGGCGATGTGCGTTGCGAGCGTGGTCTTGCCCACGCCGCCTTTCTGGTTGAGCAGCGCGACGATCATGGCCTGGCCCTCCGCGTTGGAAAGCCCGGCTGTTGCCGCTGCGCTTCGCGTCCTGTGGCGGTTGTCCACCGAGACGCGGCGCTGCTACTACCAGTTAGAGTATTTAAGTTAGGGAAGTTAAGGGAGACCGAAACCCGCGCCAGCATTGGCTTTGCGGCCGATGGACACGCCTGATAGCACGATAGTCCCACGCCCGATAGCACGATACCTGGCACGCCTGATAGCACGAGCCCGTCCACAGGACGCGCACCGTTTATCCCCGTGCCGTGGACGGCACGGGACGCCCTGGCCGGAAGGTCAGCAGCTCGGCGCCATCCAGCCGTTCGATGCCCAGGACGTAGCCCGGCAGTGACTGCCGCGCGACCAGCGCACGCAGGTCGCAGGCAAAGTCGTAGGGCTTGGCCGTGCTGCCCGACTTGCGGTACAGGTGCTGGAAGTCGAACTGCCACCCGCCCGGCTGCCGCCCACCGTGCTTGCGCACCAGGCGGTACAGCCAGCGCTCGATCCCGCCCGTCAGCCGGAAGTACGCCGGGTCGATGGTCAGCACCAGGGCGGCATCGAGCACGCCCGCATAGAACCAGTCCGGCAGGATCAGCTCCAGTCCCAAGGGCGTTCCCCTGGCATCGGCCAGCTCCTTCCACTCGTTGATCCACGAGAAGCGGTGCAGCCGCCTTCCCGTGGTCTCCCGGATGGACGTGGCCACCGTCGTGGATTGCAGGCGATCCAGCGCGGCCTTGAGGCGCTGGTAGTCGCGCAGCGATGTACCGCGCCCGATGAAGCGCAGGATCTCGTAGGGCGTGGCCTGCATCAGCCGCGACGGGCGCAAGCCCGCGTCGCGCGCCTCCACGATCTGCGAGGCCGCCCAGATCAGCACGTCGGCATCCCAGATCGTGGCGATGCCGTGTTCCTGCGTGCCTTCCACGCGGATCGTGATGCCGCCGGCCTGAAAGTCGATCGGCGTCGTGCGCCGCGACTTCGCCAGCGAGAAGAACGGAAAGGCCATCAAGTCCTGGCTGTCGCGCGGCGCCATGTCGCCCGGCAAGGCGCGAAACAGATCGAGCTGTTCGCGCTCCTGCCTGACTGCCCCGGATGGGCTGAACATGGCGAAGGCCACCCGCGCGCCAGTGATCAGCGCGCACGGCTGTCCGCCGAGTGCTGCTCGGCGTATTCGGGATCGGACGTGCTCTCGAAGCTGCGCTCGGCGGCCCAGGCATCGAGGTCGGCCACGGCGTACATGACGCGGCGGCCGAACTTGCGGAACTTGGGGCCGCCACCCAGCACGCGCTGCTTTTCCAGCGTGCGCGGCGACAGCCGCAGGTAGTCGGCAGCCTCGTCGTTGGTGAGATAACGCTGCGGCTGTGCAGCAGCGGCCGGGGTAGCTGCGGGTGCGGCGGCAGGCCGCAAGGGAGCAGGACGCATGGTGAGAACCTCCATCGGTTGCAGGGCTCCGGCCACACAGCGCAACCGGATGGAGGCAGTCTCAGAAAACGAAGCGCTCCTGCTCAGGGTCGTTTTGCGTCCTCTTCAAAACGACCCTTCTCAAGCGGCGCAAGCTGTGCTAGGCGGCGATAGCCGCCGCGCATCAGCGCATCGCCGCGCCGCACCAGGCGGCGCACCTTGGAGCGCAGGCCGCCGTCGCTGTACCAGCCGGCCGCGGCGTCCGCACCGAACAAGCCCTCGGCCACGTCGCGCAAGGACGCGCCCGCCAGGGTGGCGTCGAGCGCCTGCAGGGTGTGCAGCTCCAGCAGCGCCGCAGGGGGCGGTCGGGGGCGAGCCATCGGCGCTGGCGTGTCAGGCACGTGGGTGGCCCCACGGCCACGGTAGGCATGGGCCACGGCCATGCCGTCCTCAAGGCCAGGCGCCAGCGCATAGCGCTGGCAAAGGCCGGGGCTGCGCGCGATCAGCGCCAGGCCCTTGCCGTCGTGGAGCAGTTGCTTGTGGCCGGGAATGCGCCAAAACGCGAACGGCTCGGCATCCGGTGGCGGATCGGCATCGGGGTGAAGCTGCACCACGGCCTCATGGCCGGGGAGCCAGGCCGGATGCGCGTCACGCGCGTCCAAGGCCGGGTCTTCCAGCAGACGCAGGCCCCAGCGATGCGCAGCCTCATGCATTGCTTGTGCTTGGCGATGACGGCGCAGCCAGTCGAGCCGGTAGTCGGGATGGCGACGCAGGTACTCCCAGGCCAGTGCGAGCGTGTCCAGGCACAGGACGTAGAGGTAGGCGGCGGTCGGATACCAGTGCGCGAAGTGGTGCGGCTCGGCCATGACGCAAGCTCCCGTAGAGCAGGACGGCCGTCACCGGTTTCACACGCAAACGTCACCGCATCAAACTTGCATCCAATCGTGAATAAGCTGGTAGATTGGTAACTTGCGTGTCAAGACGAAATGCATCGGATGGGTTGCATGGATCGTCTGAATGCGACGGTGGCGCGCGAGGACATACGCGCCTCCTGCGATATCCACCGTGCCCGATGCCACGGCCGGCATCATGACCGATTGCGCCACGATGGCACCGATTTGGTGCGATAGTGCGGACTAAGACCGGACGGGTCTGGAGCAAGACCGAAATAGTCTCAATGCGCCCGGCTTGGCCTGGGCGCGAACGGCTCAATCGAGGATGGAGCCGTTCTCCTGGGCCAGCCGCAGGTACTCCGACAACGGGCGCACCGCCCGGAAATACCGGTCCCGCATCACGGGCTGTTTGCTCGGCCCGACGATGGATGCGAGGTCGGACAGCTTGATCTCGCCTAGCTCGGGCATGCCGATCCCCAAGTCGATCAGGCCATGGGCCGTATCGCCGTCGGCGGGGTCGAGCGACACCAACAGCCAGGTGGCGTGTGCATCCGGCGTGAACAGCCGCACCACGGGCAGCGGGTCGATGACCCGGCCAGCGGCGCGGGCTTGGCCGTGTTCCAGCAACAGCCTGCGCTCGTCCTCGGTGATGAGCTGGTTCATGGGCGTCCCCTCATTCGCACAAAACCGCCGAAGCGTGAAAGCGCAAAACCGCATTGGCGGGTTTGTGGAAAGGCACGGATGCGGCTTTGCGCTTCTGTGAGAAGCCGCAGATACGGATTTCCGTAAAAGCACAAAAGCGGCAGGCAGGCATAGTTGAACACTATAGATTGTAGCCCTATAGGGCGCAATCGGCTGTCATCTTGGATTTTGGGGAGATCCAGGGTTGGCAGCGAAACATACATTGTCGGAGGCACTAAAGACCATCAGGAAAGCGCGTGGATTGAGCCAGGAGGCGTTCTCCGACGTGTCCAGCCGCACCTACATGAGCACGCTGGAGCGCGACCTCAAAAGCCCCACCCTGAACAAGCTGGCCGAGCTGTGCGAGGTCATGGAGGTGCACCCGCTCACGCTGCTGACGCTGGCCTATGCCGGCGACGACCTGCAGCAGGTTGATCAGCTTCTGGTGCAGGTGCGCCAGGAGTTGGAGACTGTGGCGAAGAAGAGTGACACGCCATAGCGTGCGACGTTGCTGGCGTGGCCGATCCGGCTCAGCCGGTTCGGGGACTGCAGGGGCGCCAAGCATCGCGCGGCGGGGATAGGCCACAGGGCTTTCCCCAGGAGGCAAGCGAAGCGCGCAGCGCCGCAGGCGCGAAGGCGTGAGGGATTGCAGCCGGATGGCCGTGACGGCGAAGTCGGCACGGGGCGCAGCCCGTAAAGCCCGGCGGTGCAACGCACCGACACGCCCGGCCACCGCTTGCGGCGGGCAACTCAACACATGCGAAAGCCGCTCGACACGGCGCAGCCTTGGCGATGGTGTTGCCTCCTTGAAGTGCCGCGAAGGCAGCACAGCGCCCCGCCACGTGGGCGGGGCGCTGTGGCGGTCACGCCGCCTGGGGCTTGCTGCGCGACCAGATCAGGTCGTGCGTGCCGTCCTCGCCTTCGATCAGGCGGGCATAGACCGTGGCCGGGAACGAAGGATCGTCAAGGGTCACGGAGATGTACTCCCGCCCGGCCTCGCTGGTCTTCTTCCACGCCGCGCCGATATCGTGGCTGGCGGCCTGCAGGCGAAAGTCCGGGGCCTTCTCGTTGTCCCCCTTGTCGTTGGGCACCAGCTTGACCTTGACGTTGAGCGTCAGGGTGCGAAGCGTGCCGGTGTAGCCGTCTTTGTCTGCGGTGAAGCTGCCGATGTTGGCCATGATGAAACTCCTTTTGGTGGAACAAGGTTCGCGCCCATCGCGTCCTTGTTGTGATCCGGCCGGCGGGGGACGGGCGGGCTGCACCGCTTGCGGTCGAAACGCAGTGGAGAGCCGGGAGGCGAAAAGAATTTGCTGCGCGAGGAAGCCGCGCAGCGGCGGGGAAATTGTTTTCGCTGGACGGTTGCAGCCATGAAGCCCGAGGCGCAGCCGCGCCCCCGCCAGGATTCACAACAACACAAGGACGCCTTGGGCCGAACCGCACCGAAAAGAGACAGGGCCGACTCGGCATCCCCGCACGAAGGCTGCACCGGCTCGCCCACTGACGCGGGCCGGGTCAACCACCCGACGACAAGCGAGAACGCCCCGGCCGCACCTTGCGGCGCCGGTCTTGAGGCGTGGCGTGGAAGCTCCATGGCGATGCCGGGCGGGATGTCCGTGAACCGTCCTTCGTGACGTGATGGGCGAGAACCGCCAGCGTTGAGGACGGCACGCATTCGTACAACCTGCCGCAGTAAGCGCCAGCGTGTTCGCCAGCGCCTCGTCCATCGTGGCGGGGCGTTGGCCGGGTCGATCCGGCATCGCCGGTTCGGCGGTATTTGAGGGGCGCCAAGCTCGCGCGGCGGGGATGTCCGACGCAGTGCTGGAACACATGCGCACGCGCTACCGTGTCGATGCACATTGGCTCCCCAACCGACAATCCGCGCAAACCTTGGCGGACCAGGCTACTGCGTGGGGCCGCATGGCGGGACCGGCCGACAGCAAGACGTGGGTGGGGTTGCCGTTGGCCGTGCACCGGCGCTGCGACAAGCCGATGCACGGACTGGCCAACCGCATCGCCTACGACGGTGCGATGGTGTACGGCACCATCGCACCGCGAGCCGACAAGGAAACCCCCGCCCGACTGCCTACGGGGTGGATTCACGCCAGTGGAACATCCGACGGGAACTGGGTGCCGGCTGAAGGAAAAGCCCTGCGGGCGCTGCTGGCCTTGCTTCATGAGGACGGAGTGAATGCAGCCGACATTTCGGTCATCACGCCCTTCAAGAATGTCCTGGAGAACCTCAAACGCTTGCTCGGCGACACGATGGTTTCCGGAACCATCCACACCATGCAGGGAAAGGAAGCGCCGGTTGTCATCATGGTGTTGGGCGGAAATACCGACGGTCCCGGCGCACGCGACTGGGCGGTCTCGGAGCCCAACCTGCTGAACGTGGCGGCAACGCGGGCGAAGCGGCGCTTCTATGTGATCGGCGACCGCAACGACTGGCAGAACCGCGCTCTGTTTTGTGATGTCATGGATCTCTTGCCGCTCCAGCGTCTTCCCGAACATGAAGCCGTGGCGATGACTCAACCTCAATAATTGTGCAGGCTGAGACCGTGCATGCACAGGTCATACTGGCGGCAAGCCTTGACTTCCCTGCAACTACCGAGTGTGCCGCCCGGCCACCTCCTGACACTGGCCCTGGACGGGCCAGTGCCCGAAGGCATTGCGCAATGCAGCAATGCCTTCGACACCGGGCGCGGCCACCGCCGCGCCCGGATTTTTGAAGCTCACCGCGCCTAGGGCGAAACGACCTAGGCGCGGTGCTGACGATGGTTATTCCTTTGTCTCAATGATCCACCACACGGCCCGCGCTAAGGCACGGCCCGTGATGGGATGAATGTCGGTGAGATCGGCTCGGGCCATCCAGCCCGAGGGCGGACGGTAACCGCGCACATCGCCCTCGCCGTGCCAGCGGCGGGCGCGTACCGTGCCGGGCGCGTAGACCGCCGCCATGCGCGGGCCACTGGTGATGTTGATGGTGGGCATGGTTCGGCTCCCTGCGGCAAAGCGCTCCGGCCTTGGCCCGGGCGCTTGCCTGCGGCATGGGTCAGGCGGCCAATGCCTCGGCAGGTTCATGCATCACGGTGGCTATTCTGGGCAATTAAAGTCGTAAACACCCACCCAGCATCCATGCGGCTGTTCGCAATGCCCAGCCAGGCCGCTGCCTATCTAAAGTCGTAAACACCAGCGTGGACTGCCCTCTCAATGAATGAGGTAGCTGAGGCCGGAGATGGTGCGGCCTCACGACTTCAGCTCATACCATGCGACGCCGCTCCCATCCACGGTGCACCCTACGGCGCTTTCCGCGATGAAGTAATTCATACAGGCCACGGCCTCGCCCGTGGCGAGACTCAGTTGCTGCCCGTCCTGCTCATCGATGGCACGGTGGAACAAGGCGGGGAACACGTCCACGATGCGCTGCGGCCCGCCCGTCAGCGACTGGCGCAGCCGTTCCAGCGCCCGCTCCTGACCGGCGCGCAGCGAGCCCAGGCGTTCGTGCAGCCCGTAGAAGGGTTCATTGTGCGAGGGCAGCACCAGCACATCGGCGGGCACTTCCCGCGCCAGCTTGTCCAGCGACTCGAACCACTCCTTGAGCGGATTGGCCTGCGGCTCGGTGGCGAACACCGACACGTTCGACGAGATGCGCGGCAGCACCTGGTCGCCCGCAACCAGCAGTTTCAGGCCGGGGCAGTACAGGCAGGCATGCTCCGGCGAATGGCCGCCGGTGGTGATGACCCGCCAGGCGTGCGCGCCCAACTGCAGCAGGTCGCCATCCTGCAGGCGCCGGAAGCTCTCGGGCAGCGCATGGATGTGCTTGCCGAAGCTGCCGAAGCGGCTGCGGTAGCCCTCGATGGCTGCCTCCGACCAGCCCGCGCGGCGGTGGAACAGCACGCCGTCGGGCGGCGCCTCGCGGTTCGTGTCGGCGTGCATCACGCGGCAGCTCAGGTATTCCAGGCGGCTCATGTGCAGCGGCACGCCAGCGCGGCGCGTGAACCAGCCTGCCAGCCCGATGTGGTCGGGGTGCATGTGCGTGGTGTACACGCCCTGCAGCGGTCGCGCCAGCGGCCCCTCACCCATCAGCGCCAGCCAGTCGGCCACGGTGGTGGGGTTGTTCAGGCCGGTGTCCACCAGCACCCAGCCATCGTGCGTGTCGATGGCCCAGACGTTGATGTGGTCGAGCCGGAACGGCATGGACAGCCGGATCCAGCGCACGCCGGGGGCGACCTCGACCGTGTGGTGCGACGCCGGGGGCTCGAAGGGGTAGGTCAGCGCGGGGGTGTCTGGCTTCGTCATCGCATCAGGTTATATGCCAGTGAGCCCGCCCGTGCACAGCAGGGTCTGGCCGCTCACGTAGTCGGACTCGGGAATGCAGAACAGGTAGGCCGCGCCGGCGGCCTCCTCGGGCGTGCCGGCCCGGCCCAGCGGAATGTTCCGCTCCATCGCTGCCATCAGGTCCGGGTTCACGCCCACCTTGATCTCGCGTCCCTCGACCTGGATGGCGGCGTCGGAATCGGCGGTGGCCTCGGTCATGCGGGTGCGGATGAGGCCGTAGGCCACGCAATTGACCGTGGTGTTCAGGCGCCCCCACTCCTTGGCCAGCGCCATGGTCAGGCCCACGATGCCCGCCTTGGCGGCGGAGTAGTTGACCTGCCCCGCATTGCCGAAGACGCCCGAGACCGAGGAGACGTTGACCACCTTGCGCACCACACGGCGGCCGGCCTCGGCGTCGGCCCGGCTCAGCGCGCGGACCACCGGCTGCGCCGCGCGCAGGATGCGGAACGGCGCGGTCAGGTGCACGTCGATCATCGCGTCCCACTGCGCGTCGCTCATCTTCTGGATGACGTTGTCCCAGGTGTAGCCCGCGTTGTTGATGAGGATGTCCAGCCCGCCAAACGCGCCGGTGGCCGTGCCGATCAGCCGGTCGGCGAAACCGGCTTCGGCCACGCTGCCGCAGCAGGCCACCGCCTCGCCGCCCAGCGCGATGATCTCCTCGCGCACGGCCATGGCGGGTTCGTCGTCGAGGTCGTTGAGGACGAGCCGGGCCCCTTCGCCCGCGAGCTTGAGGGCCATCGCCCGGCCAATACCCCGGCCCGAGCCGGTGACCACGGCCACCTTGCCGCGCAGTTTTTCCGACATGGTGTGCTCCTCCTGTTTACCGGGCGGGTGCCGCCTCGGCGTCGTAGGCGCCGGCGCTGCCTTGCTGGCGCAGGACGGCGCGCTGGATCTTGCCGGTCGCCGTCTTGGGCAGGCTGTCCATCTGGCGCAGGTAGCGCGGCTTGGCGAAGCGTGGCAGTTGGGCGCTGGCCTGGCGGACGATGTCCGCCATGTCCAGCGCCGCTCCCTCGCTGGGCACCAGGGCGAGCATCACCTCGTCCTCCCCGCCCGCGCCCTGCGCCGGAACGGCGTAGGCCGCCACTTCATGGACGCCGGGCAACTGGCCCACCACGACCTCGACCTCGGTGGCCGAGATGTTCTCGCCCCGGCGGCGGATGCAGTCCTTGATGCGGTCCACGAAGGTGATAAGCCCCTGTTCGTCCCGCGTGCCTGCATCGCCCGTGTGGAACCAGAGGTTGCGCCAGGCCTCGACCGTTTTCGCCGGGACGTTCAGGTAGCCCGCCATGAAGCCGAAGGGCACCTTGGGCCGCACCAGGATTTCGCCCACTTGCCCGGCCAGCACCGGCACATCGGTCTCGGGGTCGGCGATGCAGATCTCGAAACGGTCCTCGTGCGCCCAGCCGGCCGCGTTCGGCGCAGCGTGCCCGATGCGCCCCCAGATGGGAATGCCGACCTCGGTCATGCCGAACCCAGACAGCACGTCCTTCACGCCGAAGCGCTCGCGGAACACGGCCTCGTGCTGGGCCGGGTTGGGCGCGCTCAGGCTGGCGCGCAGGCGGTGGTCGCGGTCCTGCTCCGTGGGCGGCTGGTTGATGACGAACATGGCCGTCGTGCCCAGGTGGTTGGTCAGCGTGGCGCCGCTGCGGCGGATGTCGGCCAGCCAAGTGCTGGCGCTGAACCGCTGCTTGAGGAAGGCCGGTATGCCCGCCAGCACCGTCGCCCCCAGTTGCATGAACAGACCGTTGGCATGGAACAGGGGCAGGCAAATGTAGTACTTGTCGGCCTCGGTGATCTCCAGGCTGCGTATCGCCCCCAGCCCGAGCAGGGCGCAGTGGCAGTGCGGCATCAGCACGCCCTTACTGGGCCCGGTAGTGCCGGAGGTGTACATGATGCAGAAGATGTCCTCGGGCCGGGGCGCGGGGCCTTCCCACGGCGCGCAGGCGCTGCTGTCCATCCAGGCCACCTGCCGCCAGCGTTCGGGCACGGCGGCGGGCGCGTCGCCCACCACGACCAGGGTGCGCAGGTGGGGCAGCTCATCCGCCAGGCTGGCGACGTGCTCGACCAGCGCGGAGTCCACCACGATGGTGGCCAGTTGGCAATCGTTCAACTGGTGGCGGAGGAAGGAGGAACGCAGCTCGGTGTTGAGCATCACCGCCGTGGCCCGCAGGTAGCCGATGCCGAACGTGGTCGCCACCATGGCGCAGCTGTTGGACATGAAGACGCCAACGCGCTCTTCGGGCTGCACGCCCAGTTGGTGGTGCAGGAAGCTCGCAAACCGCTGGCTGCTGGTGAACGCCTGCCCCACGGTGAAGGCGATGCCCTGGCTGTCCTCCAGCCAGGGCGCTGCGGGGCGGCTGGCGGCCCATTCGCGCAGGGCATCGGTCAGCGTGCATGCGTGGGGTTCGTGGATGCGGCTGTACATGGCCTTCTCTTTCAGACTTCGAGATCCTGGAGCCAGGGAACGTGGGCCAGCGCCTCCGAGGGCATGGGCTCCAGCTCCGAGCCCATCAGGCCGTTCCAGCGATTGAACCAGCCGACCATGGCCACGCAGGACACGATCTCGACGATTTCCTCCTCGGAGAAGACCTGCCGGGCCTGGTCGATGGCCTGGCCCGGTTCGCGCACCGGCAGGCTGCCGCCTGCGGTGGCGATGGCCAGCGCCTTGCGCTCCTGCTCGGTGTACCGAGGGTCGTCCCGGTAGGACGGCAGCGCGGCCAGCTTGTCCCAGCCCACGCCCAGGTGGTGGGCGGCGTGGACGAGGTGCGTCGTCGTATAGCGACAGCGCGCACCGCGCGCGGCTTCCGCGGCGATCAGGAAGCGCAGCGCCTGGGTGAGCTGCCCGTCGCCGCGCAGCGTCACGCTCAACAGCTTGAGCAGCGCGGGCACCACGCCGGGTTTGCGCGCCATGGTCAGCAGCGCATTCGGGCGGTAGCCGACGAAATCCACCAGCTCTTCGAGCACGGGGTCGCGCGAGCGGGGGTCGCTTTCATGCAGGGGCGCGATGCGCGCGGCGGTGCGGGCGTTCATGGGCATGCCTTGGATTGGGGTTTGCATGGGCACGGAGCGGTCACGCCGCTGCGCCCGTCGTGATGAGGCCCTCGACGTGGGCGCGCTGCGCGTCCAGTTCCTGGGCCGTGCCGGACCAGGCGACCTGGCCATGGTCCAGCACGTACTGGCGGTGGGCCAGCTTCAGGGGCACCTTGAGGTTCTGCTCCACCAGCACGATGCCGGTGCCCTGGCGATGGACTTCGCTGAACACGCGGACCAGTTGGTCCACGATGACCGGCGCCAGCCCCTCGGTGGGTTCGTCGAGCAGCAGCATGCGCGGGTTGCCCAGCAGGGCGCGCCCGATCGACAGCATCTGCTGCTCGCCGCCGGAGAGCTGGTCGCCGCCGAAGTCCAGCCGTTCCCGCAGGCGCGGGAAGGCGTCCAGCACCCGGTCGAGGGTCCAGTGCCCCGGCTGGTGGGCCAGCGCGCCGATCTTGAGGTTCTCCAGCACCGACAGGTTGGGGAAGATGCGGCGCGTGTCCGGCACCAGCGCCACGCCGAGCTTGGCGATGGCCTCCACGCCCAGGCCCGAAATGTCCTGCTCGCCCAGCAGGCGCCGGCCGGCCACCAGGGGCATCAGGCCGACCAGGGCCTTGAGCAGCGTGGTTTTGCCTGCGCCGTTGCGCCCGACGATGGCGACGATTTCATGGAAATCGATCCGCACGGAGATTTCTTCCAGCGCCAGGGCCTGGCCGTACCTGACGCTGGCTTTTTCGAGTTCGATCACTGCGCGTCCTCCCCAAGGTAAATCGACCGCACCGCTTCGTTCCTGCGGATGTCCTCGGGGGCGCCGCAGGCGATGACCGAGCCGTTGCTCATGACCACGATTTCGTGGGACAGCGACATCACCGCATCCATGTTGTGCTCGATCAGCAGCACCGTGCGCCCCTGCGCGGCCTTGCGGATCAGGGCCAGCGCGGCCTGGATCTCGTGGTGGCCGATGCCCGCCAGCGGTTCGTCCAGCAGCAAAATCCTGGGATCGGGCAGCAGGGTCACGCCCAGTTCCAGCGAGCGCTGCAGGCCGTAGGGCAGCGTGCCCGCGACGTCGTCGCGGTGGGCCGCCAGCCCCGTCAGCTCCAGGATGGCATCCAGCTGCTCGCGGAACTGCCGGTCGAAGTGGCGGCTCATCCAGAAGGGCTGGAACCCGGGCCGGCGGGACTGGGCCGCGACCAGCAGGTTCTCGGCCACCGTCATTTCGCCGAAGATCTTGATGATCTGGAAGCTGCGCCCGATGCCCATGCGGGCCCGTTCGTAGGCGGGGCGCTGGCTGATCTCCCGGCCGCCGCAGTACACCTTGCCCGCATGGCGCATCTGCCGCCCGGCCAGCACGTTCAGCAGCGTGGTCTTGCCCGCGCCGTTGGGTCCGATCAGGCCGTAGATGCAGCCCTCCAGGAATTCATGGCTGACGTCGTTGACCGCCTTCAGGGCGCCGTAGCTGACAGTCACGCCCTCGCACCGCAGTGCTGCCTGGCTCATCGCGCACCTCCGCGCCGGTTCTTCTGGTAGGCCGCGAAACCCTGCTCCAGCTCGCCAACGATGCCGCGCGGGAAGAAGATGGTTGCAAGGATGAACACCAGGCCCAGCACGCCGTACCAGTACTCGGTCCAGCTGCTCAGCCATTCCTTGAGCACCTCGAAGGCGATCACGCCGACGGTGGCGCCCCACAGCGAGCCGGAGCCGCCCAGCAGGGTCATGATGATCACGTCCCCCGAGGTGGTCCAGTGCAGCATCTGCGGGTTCATGTACATCAGCAGCGAGGCCAGCAGCGCCCCCGCCAGGCCGCTCAGGCCGCCCGAGATCACGAAGGTGATCTGCTTGTAGCGGTTGACGTTGAAGCCCAGTTGGTCGGCGCGGGTCTCGTTGCCACGGATCGCCGCGATCACGCGGCCGAACGGCGAACTGCGCAGCGAGATCACCGCCAGCATGACCAGGGCATACACGCCCAGCACGAACCAGTAGTAGTGGACGGGGTCGTAGAAGTCGATGCCCAGGAAGCCCGGGCGCTCCACGCCCGAGATGCCGTCCGACCCGCCAGTGAAGCCGCGCAGCTTGCTGTCCGCCAGGATGAAGATCAGCTGGGACAGCGCCAGGGTCACCAGCGCGAAGAAGATGCCGGACACCCGCAGCGCGAAGAAGCTGAACAGCAGGGCGAACGCAGCCCCCACGATGATGGCCAGGCCCACGCCGGCGGAGAAAGGCAGCCCGTATTTCTGCGTCGCCAGGGCCACGGCGTAGCCGCCCACCCCGAGGAAGGTGGCGTGCCCGAAGGACACCATGCCCAAAGCGCCGAACACGAAGTCGAAGCCGATGGCGAAGATCGCCCAGATGGCCGCCAGGGTGACCAGCTGGATCAGCGCTTCACTCGGGTTGAGGAAGGGCAGCAGGATGCCGGCCGCGGCCAGCAGCAGGCCGAAGCAGATGTCGAACAGGGAGAGTTTCATGCCGTCCTCGCCGCGCGGTAGAACAAGCCCTGCGGGCGCGTCAAGAGGGTGCCGATCAGCAGCACGAAGGTCATGATGTCCACCCAGCCGGGCAGGTACACGTAGCCCAGGGCACGCACCATGCCGATCAGCATGGACGCCGCGATCGCCCCCCGGATGTTCCCCAGCCCACCCAGGATCACGACGATGAAGCAGTCGATGATGGTGTTGGTCGCCATACCCAGCTCGATGGGGAACAGCGGCGCCGCGATCGCGCCCGCCAGGCCCGACAGGCCACAGCCCGTGGCGAAGACCGCCATGCGGATCGCGCCCACTGGCAGGCCCAGGATGCGCACCATTTCCGCGTCGCTGCTGGCGGCCCGCACGAGCATGCCGAAAGTGCTCTTCTCAAGCACCAAGTACAGGCCCGCCGAGACGAGAGCGCCGAACCCGATCACGAACAGCCGGTACATCGGGATCGTGCTGCCCAGCATGTCCACGGTGCCGTTCCACAGCGGCGGAATCGCCACCTCCTGGTAGCCGGGGCCCCAGACGAAGCGCACCACGTCGCTCAGGATCAGGATCAGGCCGAAGGTCAGGATCAGCTGGTAGAAGTGCGGGCGCTCGTAGAGCGGTCGCAGCGCCAGCTTCTCGATCACCGCGCCCGCCAGCGCGGTGAAGAACGTAGCGGCCAGCACGCCCATGAGGAACGAGCCCGTGCGCCGCCCCGTTTCATACGAGACGTAGGCGCCCAACATATAGATGGCACCGTGGGCAAAATTGATCACACCCAGCATGCCGAAGATGAGCGTCAGGCCCGCCGCCAGCAAAAACAGCAGCATGCCCAGGCTCAAGCCGATCACGATAGTTGACATAGCGATTCACCGAGTGCGGAAGGCCGGGGCGGCCTCCCGCTGCGGCCTTCAGTTCTTGCAGGCCTCGAACAGCTTCTCTTCGGGAAAGACCTTGGTGATCTTCATCGTCAGCGCGGGGGCTGGCGGGGTGCCCTGCACCACCTCGCCCCAGAAGCCCGGCTGCAGGGCCTGGTGGTCGCAGGCACGCATGGTCTTCTTGCCTTCCACGGAGTTCTCGCGGACGCTGGCGGCGAAGGCGTCCACCCACTTCTCCTTGTCCCAGGAGCCGGTCTTTTCCACCGTGTCCAGCCACCACGCCATGCCGTCGTAGGCCTCCCCGGCCGTCATGCTGGGGAAGATGCCGAACTTCTTGCGGTAGGCCTCGACGAACTTGCGGTTGGCGGCGGTGTCGATGGTGTGGTCGTAGCGCAGGCCGGAATTGACGCCCAGCGAGGCCGGCCCCACGGCCGCCGCCATGGTTTCATCGGCGGCCACGGGTCCGAAAAGCACCTTGCTCTTGCCCAGGTTCACCTGGCCGGCCTGCTTGAGCAAAGTAACCACGTCCGAGCCCGTCAGCATCAGCAGCACGCCGTCGGCGTCGGACTTGGCGATCTTGTCCACGATGGACGAATAGTCGCGGTTGCCCAGGGGCGGGAAGTCCTCACCCACGATCTGGATACCGTTGGGGCCGGTCTGCTGCTTGATCCACTCGTAGCCGTCACGGGTGGCCTGGTAGTCGGCGGTAACGATGTAGATCTTCTTGAGCTTCCTGTCCTGCATGTACGCCAGCGCCATGCGGTTTTCCATGCCCAGGTTGTTCGATGTACGGAAGGTGTAGCGGGAGCCGCCGGGCACGGTGATCTTGTCGTCCGCCGAGATGGTGACGAGGTGGGGCACCTTGCGCTGCTTGGCCAGGTTCATGACCGCCAGCGTGGAGGCGGAGCTGAGCGCACCGAAGATCATGTGCGAGCCCTCGGAGATCAGCTTGGTGGCCTTCTGCACGGCGGGCTGGGGCTTGGTTTCGTCGTCCTCCCAGGTGACTTCGATGGGCACGCCCATCACCTTGCCGCCGCGCTCCTCGACGGCGATCTGCACGCCCCGGCGCATGTCCTCGCCCAGCAGCCCGTAGGGACCGGAGAGCGACAGCACGCCGCCGATCTTGAACTTCTCGGGCTTGGACTGGGCATGCCCGTTGGACACCAGCCCCATGGCCGCCGCCGCGGCGACCACCATGCCCTTTTTAAACCATTTCGCAACGCTAACCATGATGTGTCTCCTGTCGTTGATTTGCATGTATTCCAGGTCAGCCGATGCGGGCGGAAATACCGCCATCGACCATGATTTCGGCGGACGTGACGTACTTGGATTCGTCACTCGCCAGCCACAGGGCCGTGGTGGCCACGTCCCATGCGTCTCCCATGTGGCCCATGGGGCACTGCCGGTCCCGCTTGGCCAGCATTTCCTCCTGCGACGCTTCCCGGTACCCGTCCGCCAGCGACAGCACGGGCTGTCGGACCATGGGCGTATTCATCAGGCCCGGCATCAGCACGTTCGAGCGGATGCCCCGCTTGGCGTATTCCAGGGCGACGCTGCGGGAGAAGCCGAGCACCGCGGCCTTCGAGGCGCTGTAGGACACGTAGGCCACGCCGCTGTCGCGCACGCCGGCTACCGAGCCGATGTTGACGATGCTCCCCCGGCCTTTCCGGAGCATGGAGGGGATCGCATGCTTGCAGGTCAGGAACATGGAGGTGAGGTTGATGTCGAAGACCAGGCGCCAGTCCTCCAGGCTCTGCTCGACGACCCCACCCAGGCGGGCGGTGCCGACGTTGTTCACCAGGATGTCGATGTCGCCATAGGTGGTCACGCAATCCTGGACCAGCGCTTCCACCGCGCCGGGGTCGGTCACGTCGCACTGGGCCACGCTCATGGCCCCGCCCTCTTCCCGCACGATCGACTCGGTCTCGCGCGCTGCGTCCAGGTGGATGTCGCAGCCATAGACCTTCGCCCCTTCGCGGGCGAACAACACGGCCATGGCCTTGCCATTGCCCCAGCCGGGCCCCGATGATCCGCAACCGGTGACCAGGGCCACCTTGCCTTCCAGGCGTTTCACCATGATCTCGTCCCTCAGTCCGCGCGCCCGTACAGGGTCACCACGGTGGCGCCGCCCAGGCCCGCGTTGTGCTGCAAGGCCAGGCGTGCACCCTCCACTTGGCGTGCTTCGGCGCTGCCGCGCAGTTGGTGGGTCAGCTCGTAGCACTGCGCCAAGCCGGTCGCGCCCAGCGGATGGCCCTTGGACAGCAGCCCGCCCGAGGGGTTGACGACGACCGCGCCGCCATAGGTGTTGCTGTCCGACTCGACGAAGGCCCGGCCCTCGCCGACGGCGCAGAAACCCAGGCCCTCGTAGCTGAGCAGCTCGTTCTGCGCAAAGCAGTCGTGCAGCTCGCACACGTCGATGTCCTGCGGTCCCACGCCTGCCGCCTCGTAGACCTGGCGGGCGGCCTCGCGCGTCATGTCGAAGCCCACAACGGAAATCGCGGACTTGTCGGCGAACGCGCCGGGGCGGTCGGACACCAGCGACTGCGCCAACACCTGCACGTTGGCGGAGAGGCCCATCTTCTGGGCGAACTTCTTGCTCACGAAGACGGCGGCAGCGGCGCCGCAGGTCGGCGGGCAGGCCATCAGGCGGGTCATGGCGCCGGGCACCAGGGGCGAGCTGGCCAGCACCTCCTCCACCGTCACCTCCTTGCGGAACAGCGCCAGCGGATTGCGCGCAGCGTGGCGGCTGGCCTTGGCGCGGATCCTGGCGAAGGTGTCCAGCGGGGTGCCGTACCGCTCCATGTGCTCGCGGCCCGCCGCGCCGAAGTAGCGGATCGCCATGGGCAGCTCGGGGTGGCCGAAGATCTCGTCCATGACCCCGTTGAAGTGGTCGAGCGGATCGGGCCGGTCGTCCCAGTACGCCCTCAGGGCGCCGGCGGGCATCTGTTCGAAACCCACCGCCAGCGCGCAGTCCGCCGAGCCGTTGGCCACGGCCTTGCGCGCCATGTACAGGGCCGTGGAGCCGGAGGAGCAGTTGTTGTTGACGTTGATCACCGGCACCCCGGTCATGCCGACCTCGTAGACCGCGCGCTGGCCGCTGGCCGAGTCGCCATAGACGTAGCCCGCATAGACGTCCTGCACGTCGGAGTAGGTGAGGCCCGCGTCCTGCAGCGCCTCGCGGATCGCCTGCGCAGCCATTTCCGGGTACGGCAGGTTGTCGCCGGGTTTCTTGAAAGGGGTCATGCCGACACCGGCAACGAGAACGGGCTCTTGCATTGCGATACCTCCGGGGTTGAATCACCAAACGTGCGTCAGGAAACCATGCGCTCCTGCGCGTGCCAATACTTCTTGCGGACTTCTTTCTTCAAGACCTTGCCCACCGCACTGCGCGGCAGCTGCGCGACGATCTCGACCTCCTTGGGCGCCTTGATGCTGCCCAGGCGGTCCTTGACGAACTGGATGAGCGCCTGCGGCTCCACGGACTGGCCCGGGCGCAGCTCGATGACCGCCCTGACGGCCTCGCCCCACTTGTCGTCGGGCACGCCGATGACGGCGCAGTCCTTCACGGCCGGGTGGGCCATGACGGCGGCCTCGACCTCGGACGAGAAGACGTTGAAGCCGCCCGTGACGATCATGTCCTTCTTGCGGTCAACGATGAACAGGAAGCCCTGCTCGTCGAAATAGCCCACGTCGCCCGTGCAGTGCCAGCCGTGGCGCTGCACTTCAGCCGTGGCCTCGGGGTTCTTGTAGTAGCCCTCGGTCACGATGTCGCCCTGCGCGACGATCTCGCCCACGGCCCCCGGCTGGGTGAGCAGGCTGCCGTCGTCGTCCATGACCGCCACCCGCGTGAAGGGGAAGCGGCGCCCCGCGCTCAGCAGGCGCTGGCGGGGCGCCACCTGCCCGTCGATGAAATGGTCCTCGACCCGCAGCACGGAGATCGCGCCAGGCACTTCCGCCTGGCCATAGATCTGCAGCATGACGGGGCCGAACACATCGATGGCCTCCGCCAGTTTGTCGGGCGACATGGGTGCGGCGCCGTACATGAGGTAGCGCAGCGCGGAAAAGTCGAAATCGCGGACGTTGGGCTGCGCCAGTAGCGTATAGATGACTGTTGGGGGCAGGAACAGCATGTTGACCCGCTCCTGCTCGATCACCTTGAGCAGGTTCTGCGGATCAATCCCGTCCATCAGGACAACGCGGCCACCGCGCGCCATGAAGGGCAGCGACACCAGCCCCGCCGTGTGGGTGATAGGTGCCGCCGCCAGCACGGTCATGCAGTCGGTAATGTTCATGGCCGACATATGGTTGGCCATGGTCGCCGTCAGGTTGCGGTGGCTGAGCATGACGCCCTTCGAGCGCCCCGTGGTGCCACCGGTACCCATGATCATGGCCAGCCCCCGCGGCTGCAGCGGCGCTGCGTACATCTCGGGCGGCTGGCCTTGGATCAACCGAGCAATCGACAGATCCGCCCCATCGGCCTCTTCCAGAGCTATGTAGTGACGAATGCGGGGGACCTTGCCGCGGATCTCGGCGACCTGGCTGATATAGCGGGCCTGATAGAAAAGGACGTCGCAGTCCATGTCCTGCAGGAACTCGATGTTGGTCTCCACGCTGTTGCGCGCATTAACGGGCAGCCAGACACCCCCTCCGCGCAACACCCCCAGCAGCGCCACGAAAGCAGCCCCGGCATTGCCGCTCAGCACTGCGCCGTGAAAACCAGGTGCGAGTCCCAAGGCCTGTAGCCCCCGTGCGATCTGGCACGTGAGCGCTCCCGCTTGCGCATAGGTGACGGCCGGGGTATCACGCCCGCAGTCCACGAAACAAGGCGCATCCGGATGGCTGGTAGCACCAGCATCGAAATAGTCCAGCAGATTCATTGCTGTGCTTCTCCGTTCAAGTCAAGTCTGGTTCGGTGGAACAGCTATCGCAGACAATTCACATGCCTGCGGCGGCGGCGTTCAGCTGGAGGCCTCTGCATTCGGTGATGCCCCTTGCATGCTGTTCAAGCGGTACCATTTCTTTTAAATTGGTACCATTAGACGCGCTCGATTGGTACCAAGTCAATTGACTTGGTACCATGTCTCATTAGGAGAAACCCGCATGAAAAAGAAGCTCACAGACGAAGAGTTCTTCGATGCGCTGACCCATCTGCTCCTGACGGAGGGGGTCAAAGGCCTGACCGTGGGTGAAATCGCCGCACGGCTGCACTGCTCGCGGCGGCGCCTCTACGACATTGCGCAGACGAAGGAAGAGATCTTCTGCGCCGTCGTGCAACGCTTTTTCGATAGCCTCCTGAGACAGGGCGAAGCACTGATCCACCGTGAACAGGATTTGACGACAGCACTCGCTGCCTACCTGGACGTAGGCGTCCAGGCGGCTAGTCGCATCGGTGTCCAGTTCCTGAAGGACGTCGAAGATTCAGCAGTTGCCAGAGGTATCTTCGATCACTACCAGCAGGTCCGTACCCTTAGGCTATCCCAACTCATCGACGATGGGGTACACCAGGGTGTCTTCGCACCCTGCCATGGGCTGGTCGTATCCGAACTCATTCTGGGAGCCGCACTAAGGCTGCGCCGCCCGGCATTCCTTGCCCAGGCCAATCTCACCCTTGAGGACGCATTCCAAGAGTTCTACCGGGTGCTGCTAGGTGGGCTACTGATCGACTCAGCCACACCAAAAGCGGCTCGTAGGGGCGTACGGGCAAGCCGAGCCACTTCGCAGCGCACCGTCACAAAGAAAGATACAGACCCTGATGAAGTCGGCACGATGCTAATTGCCGCCTGGAATCGCGGTTAGGGAAGGTCTGCACAACACCCGCTGCGACAAGCGCCGGCACGTGATGTTTCAAGACCTGCACGTTTTCCTAGTGGTTGAAGCTGGCAGTACTATGGTTGCCTGCCCGCTTCAAGCGCCTGATGCGCGCTGCGCCCCGGCCGGAAGCCGTAGCTGTGCTCGCTGAAGGTCGGATCGATGAGCGGTTGCAGCACCTGCAGCAGGGCCTGCTGGATCAACCTGTCCACCACGGTGGGAATCCCCAATTCCCGCGTCCCTCCGCCCGGCTTGGGTACCCGGAATAGTGGCGGCTTCTTCCGCGCCGTTCTGCTGCGCAACCTGCGGGCTTTCCTCGGGTACGTCTGCCTTCGTGAAGATGGTAGGCATCCAGCCGGTGCCCTTCGCCAGCCGCTCGGCCTCGCTGGCAATGTCGGCCTTCTTGAGCTTTGCCAGCCGGTGGACGCTCTCGGGCGCGAACTCGCCCACGGCTTGCAAAACCGCCGCCTTCGCAACGTGCTTGAAATAGCCTTCCGCCGTGGGTTGCCACCATACGGCCATGTCGAGGCCCACGGCCTGCGCCAGTTCCGCGCCGGGCTGCTGCGCCGTGCCGCGCGGCGTCACCACGTCCACCGTCGAAGCCACGCACACGGCCAGCAGCTTGACCAACTCGCCTTGCTCCATCGCCAGCAGCGCGACGAACAGTGCGGCGCTGTCCTCGGGCAACTTGCCGCCCCACGCCTGCTGCAATTCGCGGAGCGCTACGGCGGCGGGTGACTCGGGCCAGTCCGGTGCCATGCCTTCCAGCCGGTCTTGAATTTTCAGGCTCACGCCCAGCGGAATATCGTGGCCGTAGTAGCGGCCCTGCAAGACGGTCTGCACCATGCCATGCACCAGCACGGCCAGCGCCACATGTGGATGCTGGGCCACCTCGATTTGCAGCGCCGCCGTGCGGTGCGCGCTCAGGCGTTGGGCCAGCCGGTCGGAAATCGCTGCGGCCTTGGGCTGCTCGTCTTCCTCGCCTTCGTCATCGTTCGCGGCGTCCGGGTCGCTAAAGCCTTGGCGCAACTTCTCCAGCGTGCGAAGGGCTTTCGCCTCGGCCTCGCGCAGCAGCCCTCGATGAATCACGGCCTCGCCGTTGCGGTCGATGGTGACGATGGCACCGGCTGCGGCCTTCACATTCGCGCCGTATCCCTGCAAGCCTTCTTCCAGTGCCTGCAACTGCTCGCCCAGGGCTTCGCCTTCCTCCTGCAAGGCATCGGCCTTGTCCTCGTCGTCGGCGTCCATCGCGGCATCCACCGCTTCGGCCACCTCCTGCATCTTGGCTTGCAGCTTCTCGATGCGCTGCGCTTCGCGCTTGTTGGGTTCGCGCCGCTCCCTCGGGGCGCGCTGGAAGGCGTGCAGGTCGGCATGGGTCATGCCCGGCGTGGCATCGGCCCAAGCCCAGCCCTCGGCCTTCACCTCGGCGGCGATGCCCGCCAGCTTGTCCTGTGCCAGCCGTTCCAGCAATGCAGCATCAGTCAGGTACACGCCCGCGTCATCCTCCGCGAACAGGTCGCGGCGGATACCGCCGCCCTCCTGCTCGTAGGCGTCCAGCCCGACGAAGCGCACCAACGGATGCCGGTAAGCGTCGATTTCCCGTTCGGTGAGGCGTTCGCGCAAATGCGAAGGGTGGCGTTGCCACTGCGGGGCGTCGTAGAAAGCGGCTTCCTGCGCCGCGTGGTCATCCGTTCCGGCCAGGGCCATCAGCTGGTCCAGGCTCACGGCGTCGGCCCGATAGTCGGCCATCAGGCGCGGGGAGACATTCGCCAGCTTCAAGCGGCGCTGCACGACCAGCGGCGTGACACTGAAATCCGCCGCAATGTCCTCGATGGGCCGGCCTTCGGCCACCAGTGTCGCGAAGGCTTCAAATTGGTCTGCCGGGTGCATGGCTTCACGCTGCACGTTCTCGGTGAGGCTGGCCGTGCGCGCAGTGCCATCGGCCACCTGCAGGCAAGGCACGTCCCAATCCTTGGCGATGCGGTGCTTCTTCGCCAGCAGCTTCAACGCGGCCAGCCTGCGCCCACCGGCCACCACCTCGTAATGCAGGCCATCGGCGGCGGGAATCACGATCAGGTTTTGCAGCAGGCCCACGCGCTGGATGGATGCGGCCAGTTCAGGGATGGACATGCGCGGGGTCTTGCGCACGTTGCGGCCCGTGCGGCGCAGCACCAGACGCGACAGCGGCACCAGGATCATGTACTTGCTCGGGTCGGCGGCTTGCAGCACGTTCGCGGCGCTGCTGGCTGCGGTGTTGACGGCGCGGGCTTCGGTGGTGGTAACGGCGTTCATGGCGAATCTCCAATCAAGTGAAACAAGGGAATGGAGGGGAACCGCCCCTCCGGCGGGGGAACGGTTCAGGCCTTGAGGGCGCGCATGCCATCGGCCAGCAGCCACAGGGCGCGATTCAGGCGAATGTCGGAATCAATGCCCTGCACGGGGCGGGTTTGCTGCCTGCGGCCATTGGCGGCGCGGCCATGCAATCCGCCCTTGGTCAGGTTCTCCTGCGTGCGGTTAAACACGCTCCACAAGTCGGGGCGGCGATCCTCGAAGCGGCGCGGCATCAGGATTTGCGATTCCGTGACGGGCGCGGGCTTGTTCGGGTCGTCGTACTTCAAAGCCAGCGCGGCACGGGCGAACACTTCGGATTCGCCATCGTCCAAGGTGATGCCGCGCATCAGGTCGCGGGACTCCTGCACCCGGTCAAAGCCGCGCAGAACCTCGAAGGCGCCTTCGATGACTTGGCCCGCCACGTCGCCTTTGTGAGGCACGCGCACATCGGCAAAGGTGTCGCCGCACACCAGCCCATTGGCGCAGATAAATCTGAATTGCCCGGCCAGCATCTGATAGCTGCTGGTGCCATCGTGCGAGTTCAGCAGCACGATTTCGTTAGCTTCCGCGCCGTTGATCTGGCTGGCGTGGCGTAGGCGCAGCAGGTGTTTCGTGTGTTCGCGCCGCCTCTCGTTGCGTACACGGGTCTGGCACACCATGAAGGGCTGGAAGCCTTCTTTGCGAAGCTCAGTCAAAACCGTAGCCGTGGGGATGTAGCTGTATCGCTCCGAACGGCTCTCATGCGGGGAGTCCGCGAAGATGGACGGGGCCACGCGCCGGATTTGGTCATCCGACAGGGGATAGTCGGAACGCAGTGCGGGGGAATGGTTTGCGAAACGGGATGCGAGCATGTCTTTCTCCTGACTTGGCTGTTGAAGAAACACCGGATTCCTAGATTCGGAGCCCAGCCTTTCGGCTGTTCGGTGCAGTCGGCACGAGGAACCCGGTTGGCCCTGTTGCCACCGTCTTTCCTGAGTTCATCGCCCGCGACGGTCAGGAGCGCGCGGACGGGGGCCGTCAAGGAGACAAGCGCAGGGTTGGTGCGGCCCGCAGGCGCAGCCGAGGACACGGCCCTGCGCGCCTTGACGGCACACGGCCGCGGGCTACAGTCGCGGACAAGGTGATGAGTCAGGGAAGACGGCTGGACAAGGCAACGGCCCCTCAACACGCCGACCGCACGGCAAGCGAAGCGCGCAGGCCCGAAGCTGGAAGCCGGGCCGGAGGCGTCAGCCGACCGGAGGGAGGGGACGATGGAAGCCCGTCAGGGGCGAAACCCCGCAGGGGGTTCGATGCGCAGCACGACAGCGCGACCGGCCATCTCCCAGGTGGCCGGGGACGTCCACATGACTTCAACGAAATCCCCTTGGACTGCTACTCGCCCAGCCATCGGCACAATGGCAATGACATGGACATACGAGCCCTACAAGACGATGAACTGATGGCCCAGGCCCGAGACTGGCGGCAACGGGCACTGCGCGGAGAAAAAAACGCACGCGGCTTTGCGCACGAACTGGAATGCGAAGTGCGTCGGCGCTTCCCCAAGAACGACAGGCCCTTGACGCTGCCGCCCGTGCGCCTGCTGGGCACGGTGTCGCAGCCTATCCAGCGTCGATGGAAGCCCTGGTGAACGCCCAGGGGGAGTAGAGAAAAGGGGCGTGGCGCCCCTTGACAGAATCAGAAGACGATCCGCCCCGCCAGCCGCGCATCCCGCGCATAGGCACTCAGCCGCTTCTCGGCACGAAAGTGCAGATCGCGCTCGATCGGCAACCCCAGCCGCCCGCGCACGGTCGCCAGTTCCTGCAGGCTGACCCAGCCCAGCTCGGGCATCCCCAGGCCCAGATCGCACAGACCGAAAGCATGGTCGTGATCGTCCGGGTCGATCTCGGTCAGCAGCCAGGTCGCGCCGGCATCCGGTGTGAACAGCTTGAGCACAGGGGCCGGATCAAAGTCCGACGTTTCGGTGGATTGCCGGCCGTTGGCCAGCAGCAGCGCACGCTGCTCGTCGGTGATGAATGCGCAGTTCATGGTGAACTCCTGAAGGATGCCGGGCGGAATTGCCCAGCCCTTCCGGGGCACGGCGCAGCGCAAGCAGTCAAGGGTCATCGACGGCCGCAGGCCGCAAGCGCCATCGGCGCGCAGCCCTTGACGGCGAGCACGCCGTGGCACGATGAAGGAAACAGCAAGCCGCCCCTCCAACGAAGGCACGGACTGGCAAGCGAAGCGCGCAGCGCCACAGGCGCGGAGAAACCCGCACCGGGCGCAGCAGAAAAAATGCGCCGCCCCCGCAAGGACGACGCACCGAAGGCTGCGCAGCGCGATCAGTTCGCCGCCGGCACCGTCATCGACTGCAACTGCTCGATCACGCCAGGCTCAACGAACACGCAAGCCTGCTCGTCCGCGATCGGCACGTTGAACAACTGCGCGAACACCGTGCGTCGCAGATGGGCCAGCCGGCCCGTCCGGTATACCTGTTCGGGCTTCATGCGCCCGCCGGCCTGCGAGCCGCTGCGCTGCGGATCGCATTCGACCAGCGCGACAAAGCCATCGTCGGACAGCTTCTGATGCTCGGGGCACAGACCCCAGCCCGTCTTCGTATGGCGCTCCATGCTGGCGCGCAGGCGCTTGTCCAGCAGGATGGTGCCGGTATCGAACGCCGTGCCGCAAACGAGGCAAACGTGCTGTTCGAGGGAAACGTGTGATTTATCGTTCATGACGATCTCCGGTTGCACGGGCGGAATTGCCCGGAACCGTCGCCCCCACGGCGTAGCGCAGCAGTCAGGGGTCGCAGACGGCCGCCAGGACGCAAGCGCGCACAAGCGCGCGCCGCCCTTGACGGCGAGAACGCCGTGATACGGTGAAGGGAACAGCAAGACCGCTCACACCCGCCCACTGCAAACACCCACCTTTAGGCAAGCGCAGCGCGCAGGCCCGGATCAGCGAGCCGGGCCGGAGGCGTCAGCCGAGTGAAGCGAGGGAACGATGAAAGCCCGAATGGGGCGAAACCCCGCAGGGGATTCGATGCGCAGCACGACAGCGCGACGACGGCACGCCGGGACGCCCGAATGCGAGGAACAGAACTACTCGCTGTCCGTCTTGCGCTGCTCGATTTGCAACCGCGCCCGCTCGGTCGCCTGCTGCAACCGCTCGCCCAGCACGGCGCGCGGTGGCAAGCTGGTCAGGTACTCGGCCACGTGGATGCCCGACTTGTCCAGTTCCAGCAGCTCGATCTGCTCGGACTTCTTGCCGGTGCAGAGGATGATCCCCAGCGGTGAGGCTTCTTCGGACTCCCGCTCGTGCAGGTCGAGCCAGCGCAGGTACAGCTCCATCTGCCCCTTGTAAGCGGCCTTGAACTCGCCGACTTTCAACTCCACTGCCACCAGCCGCCGCAGCTTGCGGTTGTAGAACAGCAGGTCGAGGTGAAAGTCGTCGCCGTCGATCTGGATGCGCTTCTGACGGGCAACGAACGTGAAGCCCACGCCCAGCTCCAGCAGGAAGGATTCCATTTCGCGGATGATCGCGGCCTCCAAGTCGCCTTCCTGCCAGGTGTCTCGCAGGCCCAGGAAATCGAGGATGTACGGGTCTCGCATGACCAGAGCGGGCGACATGCGCTGCGCATCGCGCATCCTCGCCAGCTCTTGCGCAATCGTCTCGTCCGGCTTTTGAGATAGCGCCGTGCGCTCGTACAGCATCGAGTCGATGCGCTCGCGCAGCGTCCGCACGCTCCAGCGCTCGATGTTGGCCATCTGTGCGTAGTAGTCTCGCTGGAGCGGGTCTTTCAGCGGCAGCAAGGCCACGAAATGCGACCAGCTCAATTGTCGTGACAGCGTCACGACAATTGGCTCGTCCGTGTAGGTAGCCGCGAACTGCACCATCCGGCGCAGGTTCTTGTCCGCGAAGCTGCGGCCGTAGTCCTGCACAAGCTGCGCAGCCAAGGTCGGCAGGATCTCATCACCGTATCCGGCCCGCTGACCAGCCAGCACTTCCGTGTGGATGCGCTGGCCGATGCGCCAAAACAGCAAGGTCAGCTCGGCGTTGACCGCTGACGCGGCGCGCTGCCGCGCCGCGTCGATCAGTACTCGAATGTCGCCCAGCAGCGTGGCTGGTGCCACAGATGACGCCACGGCTGCTTTGCGCCTGTTCATGCCGTGACCTCCTTCTGGTCCTGCATCAGATTCGGCGCAGCCCGCTTGGAATCAGGCGGCACGGCGCGCGTGGCGGCTTTGCGATGCCGGAATGGACGGTAGTTACCCAGGCTGGTGCGGGTCTTGTCGTCGTCCGTGACCACAGGAGACGGCTTCGGCAGCGCAGCCGGCGCATGGCCGTCGATGGCGCCCCGGCGTAGGGTGGCCACTTTCTCGGCAGCGGCACGCACCGGGTCATCCTCTGCATGGACATACGCCATGAACTGCGTGACGGTCTTGTGCGCAGTCAGCGCCATGCCGACCTTGATGGGGATACCGGAGTTGGCAATGTCGGTCGCCGCACGATGACGGATGCCGTGTGTTCCGACATGCGCTACCTCTGCGCGGCCTAAGATGCGCTTCCAGCCGTTGTAGTACGTGCTCTCGGGCAATGGCTTCTTGGCATCAAAGATGGCTGGACACACGTAAGGCGAGTTGTCGATGCGGGGCGCATTGCGCAGCAACTGGTACGCCGCCTCGCTCATCGGCTTGGACATATCGCCCGTCTTGCTGTCAGACCAGACGACCCGGCGATTCTCGAAATCCACCCAAGCCCATTCGAGCGTGCGGATTTCGGTCATCCGCGCGGAAAACTCGAATTGCAGGCGAACCGCCAGCGTCACGGTCGGATGCTCCAACCCCAGGGCATCCGCACGGTCGAGGTAAGCATAGAGCCGCCCCAGTTCCTCGTTGTTGATATACCGCGTCTCGCCGTCCTCGCGGTACTTGGGGACGTGTCGGCATGGATTGGAGCCGTCAGGCCGGTAGCCCCACACCTCGGCCATGTTGAACATCTTGCGCAAACAGGCCAGAACCCGATTGGCCGTAACGCCGATCTTTGCCTTGTCCTTCATCAGCGTGGTGATGTGCGCCCGCGTTACGTCCGGCACCTTGAGCTTGCCCAGGGTAGGCAGGATGTGGCGGTCGATGTAGCCCTGGTAGGAATCGACCGTCCGGGGCTTGTTGCGCGGCTTGGAGTATTCCTCGATGAACTGCCCGCACAGTTCCTTGACCGTCGGGGCCATGCGGGCAGCCAGCTTGGCGGCGCTGGGGTCGTCGCCCTTGCGCACGTCGGCCAGCCAGTCCTGTGCGATCGACCGCGCTTGCTCGACGGTCAGCTCGCCGAACTGGCCGATCTTCGGCTTGCGGCGCTCGCCCCAGTTCGTGCGGTACTGGAGCATGAAGACCTTGCGGCCGTGGGCGGTGACTTTGCAGAGAAAGCCGGGGACAATGGTATCCCGCAGTTCGTAATCCTTGCCGGTGACTTCTGCCGTATCGACAGCGGATTTGGTGAGTTTGATCTTAGCCATGACGCCTCCTAGTTCGAGATCGAACGCAGGAACCAGCCAGGAGCCACGGCATCAGAATGTCTGCCGCAATCGGTCTGGTCTAGGCGTAAGGCTAAACGGGACTAGCCTCTTGGAAAACCAAGCGCAGCAAGGCTCTGCGGGTTCCAGCGTGGTCTCATGCTAGTCTCGGGACTCAATCTCAAAA
>NZ_JBXAGC010000025.1:0-67225 GCF_058793725.1 Acidovorax sp. GW835-FHT14B10 | reverse complement strand
CTCAACCACCTTGCTGCGGCCATCATCGCTCTGCGCAAGATTGAGCTACCAGTCAATGTTATTTACGGATAAATACTTAATCGCGCCATGCCATCAAGACCAGCCGGCTAGAGGACGCCCACTTGGTTAAAAAATTTGGACGGCCGCTCCGCTCCAATTTGCGAATCATCCCAATTCCTTGCAGGCATTTGAATTTCGGGGTCAGCGCTCCCAGGTCAAGCGCGAGGGACGAACGGCCACAAGGCCAAGGCGGCTTTAACCTTGCCGCGCGTTGCCCACGCGGTACGGGTTACAGTGCCCGGAGAGGCCACAGCCAGTGCGCGCCAGGCGCATCACCCGAAGCCTTCGAACCAGGCCAACATGCGTCTGGTAGCCCTTTGCGCTCTGGGCAGGGCTGGCCCTCATCGATTTCCCCCTCCCGCCCACTTACCGGAACACCCCCTATGACCAGCTCGATGTATATCCACTCGGTTCCCGTTTTCAAGCAGATGCTGACGGCTTTGCAAACCATCCTTGCTCAGGCCAGCGAGCACGCTGCAGCCAAGTCGATCGAGCCCGACGCCCTGTTGCAAGCGCGGCTGGCGCCCGACATGTTTCCGCTCCTCAAGCAGGTGCAGATTGCCGCCGATTTTTCACGCGGCATCTCGGCACGGCTGGCGGGTGTGGAGGTGCCGACCTTTGCTGGCCAAGAGAAAAGCTTTGCCGATCTGGATGCGCTGTTGACGCAGACCCTGGCCTTTTTGGACAGCGTGAACGCGTCGCAGTTTGAAGGCAAGGAAGGCGTTGAGATCGTCTTGCGCCCCGGCACGCCCAAAGAGAAAAAGCTCACGGGGCAGGTGTACCTGGCGAACTACGGCCTGCCGCAGTTCTTCTTTCATGTGACCACTGCCTACGACATCCTGCGCCACAACGGTCTGGCCATTGGCAAGCGTGACTTCATGGGCGCCTATTGACCTCGGCATATGGGTTGCGCAGGGCCTTGCACCGTTCGCCCCGAGCCGAAGGCCGAGCCGCCATCGCTCTGCGCTGGCTGGCAGTTGCACACCGGGGTGCTACCGCGCTGCCTGCGGGGGGCCACGCTAGAAACATGGTCTTCAGCACTCGCGGTGCAAAAGGCTCAGAAGGAAGTTTGAATTCTCTCTTTTGATAGCTTCCTGCGCTTGCTGCATAAGGGCTAAATGCCGATTTAACTTGTATTTTTTGCCTGCGCACCAGCGCTTTGGCTCAGGTCGCTTAATTCTGCAATGCGTAAGCCGTATTGCGTCCGCCGCCTTCCAATTCGCCCAGCACGCCCAGCGCCAACAGGCCGTCTGTGCCTTGCACGGCGCGCAGCAAATAGGCCAGAAACCAGCTCAGCCACGGCGTCACGTCCAGCGTGCCGCGCTGCCTTCCGCCCGGGCCAGGGTCATGTCGCCCACGGCGCGGCTGATGCGGCCGTTGCCGTCGTCAAAGGGGTGCAGGGTGATGGTTCACAGATACGCCAGCCCGGTGTGGATGAGGGCGTCGCCCGATGCGCTTATTCGCCGCAACTGTGCGGCGAATCAATGCACTATTCCCCGCACCACCGGACGCCACCGCCGTTCATGGCCTGACACAGGTCGAACAGATTGCTTTTGATTTGATAGCTGCTTGCGTTTTCTGACATTGCCTGAGAGGCGCTTTTCAGCTGAAATCTGTCGGTTGCCATGCACGCCCGGCCCGGGCCGATACGGCTCACACCCGCACCGATGCCCCGGTGGCATAGAACTGCCCGCCCGCCACGTAGTGCAGCGTGCGCAGTGCGTCGGGGGCGGTGTCGAACTCCCAGTGGCCGTTGCGGAAGACGCGGTCGTCGGCCCAGGCGGCCACCACTTCGCCGATGAAGAGGTCATAGGCCTGCTGGTTGTGCGGCTCGGGGATGACGCGGCACAGCAGCCAGGCGGCGCAGCCCTGCACCAGGGGCGTGGCGTGGCCGGGCGCGTGGAAGAGCTGGACGCCGTGCTGGCGCAGCTTGTCGGGGTGGGTTTTGGCGCTGTCGGTGCCCACCGCTACCGTGAGCGCGGCCATGGCCTGGGTGGGCAGTTGCAGGGCGAATTGCCCGCTGGCTTCCACCAGCTCGCGTGTGCGCGTGGCCTTGTCGAGCACCACGGTCACCTTGGGCGGCGCAAAGTCCAGCGCGCAGGCCCAGGCGGCGGCCATGGCGTTGTCCTCGCCCGCATGACTGGCCGACACCAGCACGGTGGGGCCGTGGTTGAGCAGGCGGTAGGCTTTGTCAAGCGGTACGGGGGTGAAGTGGGTGGGTTGCATGGCGTGGATTCTGGCGGGGGTGGCGGTCATCCGGGGTGCCCGGGGTACGTGGAGCTACGTGCTGCGGTTGATCCGGATGGTCCGTCGACGAGCATCCCCCTTACCATGCACAGCGTCATATTTCGCCCGGAATCGGGCTTTAACGGAGGACGCAATGTTCAGTCATGTGATGTTGGGTGTGAACGATCTGGAAAAGTCAAAGCAGTTCTACGACGCGCTGCTTGGTACCTTGGGCGTGGCGCCGGGGTTGGCCAACAAGAACCGCTATTTCTACCGCAGCGCGGGCGGCACGTTCGCCATCTCCACGCCCATCAACGGCGCGCCCGCCAACCATGGCAATGGCAGCACCATCGGGTTTGCCGCGCAGTCGCCCGAGCAGGCGGACGCCTTTCATGCGGCCGGCGTGGCCCACGGAGGCACCACCTGTGAAGACCCGCCGGGCTTTCGCGAAGGCCCTGGCGGCACGCTGTACCTGGCGTACGTGCGCGACCCTGACGGCAACAAGCTGTGCGTGTTGCATCGTCCCGCCAAAAAATAAGCCGCTGGTGCGCTGCGCGGCACCGCACGCGCAGCGCCATTTCACCGTTTCACGGTGGCAGTGATGCAAAATTCATAGCTGCAGGCGTAGGCAGTAAAAGCACTGCAGCCAAAAAAGTACCATGATTTCGCACTGGCACACTACGCCAGCACCTTGCGCCATACTCCTCCGCATGCGGCCGGGCGCCTTGCCTGTTGCCCATAGCCGGTTCCCGTGTGCGCCTTTGCCATGGCCCGGCGTGGCATGCCCGCCCGAGGAAAGAAACGCGTGAAATCTGCAAGTGATCAATGGTTCGACGAGGCCTACTACCAGCGCTACTACTACGACAAGAAAACCAGCGTGATCGACCCCGAGCATGCCGAACGCCTGGGCGCCTTTGTGTGCAGCTACCTGCAGTACCTGCGCGTGCCAGTGCAGCGGGTGCTCGATGTGGGCTGCGGCATCGGCCTGTGGCGTGGGGCGCTGGCGCGGCATTTTCCCGATGCCAGCTACCACGGTGTGGAGTTCAGCGACTACCTGTGCGGGCGTTTTGGCTGGGAGCGCGGTTCGGTGGTGGACTACCAGGCCCATGACCCGGCGGAGCCTTTTGACCTGGTGATCTGCCAGGGCGTGCTGCCCTACCTGAACCCGTCCGACCTGAAGCTGGCCCTGCGCAACCTGGGCCGGTTGAGCCGGGGTGCGCTGTATGTCGAGGCCGTCACGCGCGAGGACTATGAGCGCGACATTCTCGACGAAGACCTGACCGACGCGCGCCTGTTTCGCCACCGGGCCGAGCTGTACCGGCGCGGCCTGCAAGAGGGCTTTACCGAGCTGGGCGGCGGCGTGTGGCTGAGCCGCCAGTCCGAGGTGCCGCTGTTTGAACTCGAATGTGCGGGTGGCCGATGACCCTGGTTGCGGCACCCGTGATTCCCCATGCCGTTTCGCGCCAGCGCACCGAGCGCCTGGCGCGCAGCTCCAAGCCCTTTCTGGCGCGCGGCGGCCCGCGCGGCGAGCGCTGCGCAGGCTGCCGCCTGCTGCCCAGCCACTGCCTGTGCGCCCTGCGCCCGGCCGTGCCCACGCGCGCGGGTGTGTGTTTGCTGATGGGCGATGTCGAGGCGCTCAAGCCCAGCAACACCGGCTGGCTGATCGCCGATGTGGTGGCCGACACCTTTGCCTTTGGCTGGGCGCGCACCGCGGTGCACCCGGATCTGCTGGCCCTGCTGGCAGATCCGCAATGGCAGCCGGTGGTGGTGTTTCCGGGTGACGACGTGGCGCCCGAGCGCATGGTGGATGCCGTGCCCCGCAACGCTGACACCGAAGCCCCGCGCGGCACTAACGGCAAGCGCCCGCTGTTCATCTTGCTGGACGGCACCTGGCCCGAGGCGCGCCGGATGTTTCGCAAAAGCCCCTATCTGGATCGCCTGCCCGTGCTCCGCCTGCAGCCCGGGCAACGCTCACGCTACCGCCTGCGCCACACCCCGCACGATGACCACCTGTGCACCTGCGAGGTGGCGGCCCTGTGCCTCGAACTGGCCGGCGAGACCCGCGCGGCGCAGACGCTGGAGGCTTACCTCGACGTGTTCACCCACCACTACCTGCAGGCCAAGAACCAGCTGCCCGTGGACGAGGGCGATGTGCTGCACCAGCGCCTGCGCGATGTGAGCACAATGGCCTGAGCCTGCGCGCGCAGGGCGCCGGTGCCTTACAGTAGCCGCCCTGCTGGCTGCAAGCCAGGCCCACCCCCAACACACCAGCCCCCAGGGCTCCCCCCCCATGACCAAAGACCTGGCACGACAGAACGAACTCAAACCCATGGCCCTGTGTGAGCCCTGCCAGGGCATCCAGCGCAACTGGCGCAAGGCGCCCGGCCACGCCGAACTGGTGCAGCGCGGCAACCGCAAGGAAAACCGCGACCACGGTGAAGTGACCATCACCCGCTATGTGTGCGACCGCTGCGGCACAGCCTGGGAGTACGAGAACGACAAGACCAACCAGAAGGCCGGCTGGTCGGTGGTGGGGCGCTGAGAACCTGTGCACGACCCCTGCGAGACCCTGCACGGGTTCCAAGGCAGAGGTACTTGAAAACCATGGCTGCCAGCGCTGGATGGATAAGCGCTGGTGGCCATTCTGGTTGAAGTTTTCCATCGTTTGGAACCCTGGCGCAGGTCCCGGTGAATCGCATGCAGCGCTGCGCGAAGAAATTTTCAGTAACTACACCGCACCGCAGATGCGGCACTTTTTCACCGCATCCGTGTCCCACCTGCATTCCAGGAGACCACCCATGCTGCATCGCCGACGATTTCTGACCGCCACCACCCGCGCCATGGCCCTGGGGGGTGCGGCGCTGCTGGGGGTGCGCGGAGCGCAGGCCCAGCCCAGCTACACCGTGCCGCTGGCACAGTTGCAGGAGATGGTGGGGCAGAAGTTTCCGCGCAGCCTGCCGGTGCAGGGGCTGCTGGATTTGACGGTGCAGGCGCCGCGCCTGCGCCTGCTGCCCGAGGTGAACCGCCTGGGCGCGGCCATGGCGGTGGATGCGGCAGGCCCCGCGCTGCGGCGCAGCCATGCGGGCAGTTTCGATGTGGAGTTTGCGCTGCGCTACGAGGCCAGCGACCGCAGCCTGCGCGCCCACCAGATCCGGCTGGGGCCGCTGGATTTCCCCACCCTCAAGCCCGCCGTCACCGAACTCCTCAACGCCTACGGCCCGGTGCTGGCCGAGCAGGCGCTGCGCGAAGTCACCCTGCACCAGCTGCGCCCGCAGGACACGGCCGTGTTCGACGGCCTGGGGCTGCAGCCGGGACCCATCACGGTGACGGCCAAGGGGCTGACGGTGGCCTTTGTGCGCCAGCAGCCTTGAATCCGCTGCGGTGCGTAATGCTTCTGTTTTGATCGCTGTTGGCGCTTGATACACAAGCACTTTTGGTGTATTTCATCCAAAACATGCTGTCCAGAGAGGCTGTGCGCCTTGCACGATGTCCAAAGGGGCCCCTGCCACCGTCCTGCACAGTGCACCGCAGTGTTCCATCCGGCGCACTTTCGCGTGGCAGCGTTGGCCCCATATTTCACCCATCTGCCGCCCCATCGTGGTGGCTCATCTGCCAAGGAGTCCCTGATGCCGTCGTCCCCAACCACCGCCACCCTGCCCATCGTGCAGGCCCAGGCGCTGGGCCCGCTGTGGCCCACGATGGACCCGTTCCTGTTCTGCGCCCACCATGACGATGCCTACCCGGCAGGCAACGGCGCCTTTGCGCCCGCCGTGTCGCTGGAAGACCGCCAGATCGGCAGCGACTTCAGCCGCAAGGACGGCTGGAGCATGTACCACGGCGATACCGTGCCCGGTTTTCCGGGCCACCCGCACCGCGGTTTTGAAACCGTCACGCTGGTGCGCAAGGGGCTCATCGACCACTCCGACTCGCTGGGCGCGGCCGCGCGCTTTGGTGGTGGCGATGTGCAGTGGGTCACGGCCGGCAAGGGCATCGTGCATTCGGAGATGTTTCCGCTGCTCAACGCCACCGCGCCCAACCCGCTCGAACTCTTTCAGATCTGGCTGAACCTGCCGGCGAAGAACAAGATGGTGGCGCCGCACTTCACCATGCTGTGGAACGAGCGCATCCCGCGCCTGGTGCACCAGGATGCCGCAGGCCGTGCCACCACGGTGACGGTGGTGGCGGGGGCCTTGCCCGGCGCGCCTGCACCGCTGGCGCCGCCGCCCGAATCGTGGGCCTCGCAGCCCGAGGGCGACGTGGCCATCTGGACGCTGCACCTGGCGCCCGGCGCGCAGTGGACGCTGCCCGCGGCACAAGGCCAGGGCACGCGCCGCATGCTGTACTTCTTCGTGGGCGACAGCCTGCGCGTGGGGCCGCAGGACGTGGACCGCCACGCCGCGCTGGAGGTGGTAGCCGGCCACGACTGGCTGCTGACCAACACCGGCACCAGCGCCGTCGAATGCCTGCTGCTGCAGGGCCAGCCGATTGGCGAGCCCGTGGCGCAGTACGGCCCCTTCGTGATGAACACGCAGGCCGAGATCATGCAGGCCATGAACGACTACCGCCGCACCCAGTTTGGCGGCTGGCCCTGGCCCGAGCAGGACCCGGTGCATGGCACCGAGTCACGGCGGTTTGCGCGCTACCCTGGTGCGGATGCAGACGAGGTGCCCGCGCCTGTGTGAGTCAGTACGCCAGGTGCTCGGCGAGGAAGTCGACGACGGCACGCACGCGCGGCGCCAGCCCCCGGCCACCCGGGTACAGCAGGTAGAAGCGGTCTTCGTCCGATCGCTCCTGGAAGTCGGCCAGCAACGACACCAGGGTACCGGCCGCCAGGTCCGCAGCGATGTGGAAGTTGGCCAGCCGAACCACCCCCAGACCCACCAGGGCCAGCGTGCGCAGCAGCTCGCCCTGATTGGCGCCCACGTGGTTCGGAATGTCGATCGTCTTGAGCGCATCGTCCTCGTGGAAGGTCCATGCGTTCCAGTGCATGCGGATCGTGAAGTTCAGGCAACGGTGGCGCAGCAGGTCGTCGGGTACCTGCGGCGTGCCGTGCCGGCTTAGATAGTCGGGCGAGGCGGCAATCACCCACGGGCGCCGCATCAGGGGGCGGCCGACCAGTGACAGCTCGGTAGGCCGGCCGCTGTGGATCGCCACGTCGATCCCCTGTTTGGCGAAGTCGCCGCGCTCGGTGCCCAGCAGGAACTCCAGCCGCAGCTGGGGGTGCTTGTCCAGCAAGGCGGGCAGGTGCGGTGCGATCAGGTACTTGGCCGTGGTGAGTGCGGTGTGGATGCGCACCACGCCCGACACTTCGGCATCCGCCGCATTCACGGCGTTCTCGGCTTCGGCCATGGCCTCCACCACGCGCTGGCTGGCCATGCGGAATTTCTCACCCTCCTGCGTGAGGCGAATGGCCCCTGCGATGCGCTCGAATAAGCGCACATTCAGCCGGGTTTCCAGCCGCGCGATGAGCTTGCTCACGGCCGAAGGCGAGAGCTCCAGCTTGCGCCCCGCGCCCGAGAAGCTGCCTTCCTCCACGACGCGCAGGAATACGGTCAGTTCGCCAAATTTATCCATAGGTCTGGGGGTGATGCTGTGAAATCGGTTCACACGCCCTGTGCCTGGCCGTGCGTTGTCTCTGGGGCACTGACTGTACAGAATGGCCACGAAGGCCTTGCACAGCGATGTGCAGGACACCCTGAACAAAGACCACTCAACGGAGACAAGGCACATGACCAAGACCCTGGTGCGCATCGGCTCGGGCGCCGCCTGGTGGGGCGACCGCGTGGAGCCGGCCGCCCTCAACGCCGAGCGCGGAGAACTCGACTACCTGTGCTTTGAGACCATGGCCGAGGCCACGGTCTCGGCTGCCCAGGTGCGCGCACGGCGCGACCCGTCCTTTCCCGGCTACGACACCTACCTCGATGACCGCATGCGTGCGGTGCTGCCGGCCTGCATGCGGCAGGGAACGCGCATCGTCACCAACCAGGGCTGGATCAACCCCAAGGGCGCGGCAGAGCGCATCGTGGCGCTGCTGCGCGAGCTTGGCATCACTGGCGTGAAGGTGGCTGCCGTGGGCGGCAGTCTGATCACCGACCACGTGCTGGAGCTGGCCGACACCATTCTGGAAAACGGCCAGCCCACGCGCACGCTGCAATCGACACTGATCTCGGCCGAGGCGTACATGGGCGCCGAACCTATCGTGGAGGCGCTGCGCGCCGGTGCGCAGATCGTGGTCACAGGGCGCGTTGCCGACCCTTCGCTGTTCCTGGCGCCCCTGATGTTCGAGTTCGGCTGGGACCCGCTGGACCACGAGAAGATTGGCGCGGGCACGGGCATCGGCCATCTGCTGGAGTGCGGCGCGCAGGTCACCGGCGGCTACTTTGCTGACCCGGGCTTCAAGGACGTTCCCGATCCGTGGAACTTCGCTTTTCCGATTGCCGACGTGGAGCCCAGCGGCGCAGTGACCCTGTCCAAGGTGGCCGGCACGGGCGGTGCGATCACGCTGCAGACGGTGAAGGAGCAGATGCTGTACGAGGTGCACGACCCTGCCAACTACCTCACGCCCGACGTGGTGGCCGACTTCACGCAGGCGCACCTCACGCAGGTGGGGCCGGACCGGGTGCGCGTCACGGGCCTGACAGGCAAGCCGCGAACGCCCACGCTCAAGGTGTCCATGGGCTGCACGGAAGGCTTCATCGGCGAGGACATGTTCTTCTATGCCGGCCCGGGCGCCTTGCGGCGCGCCGAGCTGGCCAGGAAGGTGCTGCAGGAGCGCTTCAAGATCGTGAAGCTCGACGCCGAAGAGACGCGCATCGATTTTCTGGGCATCAATGCCGTGCATGGCGCGGCCACTCCAGATAACGCTTCCGAGCCGTACGAGATTGCGGTCCGCGTGGCGGCCCGGACCCGCACCCGCGAGGAAGCTGCCAAGGTGGGCCGCGAGGTGGACGGCATGGCGGTCTCCGGTATCGCCCACACCGGCAAACGCGTGCCGCACCAGGAGCGAACGCGCGAGGTGATCGGCGTCTGGTCCGCCCTTGTGCCGCGTGAACAAGTGCCGGCGCACATCGACTACTTCCAGAGCTGAGCAGGAATTTCCATGCAAGTAATGCTGCAACATCTGGCCCATGCGCGTTCGGGCGACAAGGGCAACACCTCCAACATCGCCGTTTTCGCCTACGAGCCGGCTTTCTATCCCTTGCTCAAGGAACAGCTCACTGCCGAGCGCTTCAAGGCGTTCTACGGCGAGGCCATCACCGGCGAGGTACTGCGCTACGAGGTGGACAATATCGAGGCGCTGAACTTCGTGGCGCATGGCGCCCTGGGCGGCGGCGTATCGCGTAGCCTGTCGGTCGACAACTACGGCAAGGCGCTGTCTGCGGCCGTGCTGGGTTTTGTGATGGACGTGCCCGATACGCTGCGACCGCTGCTGCGCGGCCAGTCACTGCTGTGAGCCAGGGGACGGGCGTGATGGTGACGCATCCGCACGTGGCGCCTGAATGGCTTGCCTTGCGGCAGGAAGACATTCTGGAACCGGACCAGCCCATCATCGATCCGCACCACCATCTGTGGGAGCGGTCCGGCGGCTACTTTGCCCGCGAACTGATGGAGGACCTGGGTGCCGGCCACCGGGTGGAGGCCACGGTGCACGTGCAATGCCACCACGGCTATCGCGGCGCAGGCCCCGATGCGTTGCGGCCTGTGGGAGAAACCGAATTCGCGGTGCGCATGGCGAACGAGGCCCTCGCGTCCGGCTGCCGCACGCAAGTGTGCGCAGGCATCGTGGGGTTCGCGGATCTGCAGTTGGGTGCCGCGGTGGACGAAGTGCTGATGGCCCACATCGAGGCCGGACAAGGCCGGTTTCGGGGCGTGCGCCGCCTGAGCGCCACCGATACGGCCGTGCGCACGCATCTGCCGCCCCTGGCACTCCACCTGCTGGCCGACGCGGCATTCCGCCAGGGTTTTGCACGACTGCAGCCGCTGGGGCTGTCGTTCGACGCATGGCTTTTTCACCCCCAGATCGACGAGCTGGCGAGCCTGGCCTCGGCGTTTCCCGACACGGCCATCGTGCTCGACCACCTGGGCACGCCGCTGGGAGTGGGCAGCTACCGGGCGGCGCGCGCAGAGGTCTTTGCCGCTTGGCGCTCTGCCATGGCGGAGCTGGCGCGGCGGCCCAACGTGAGCATCAAGCTCGGTGGACTGGCGATGGCTCTGGTGGGGTTCGACTTTCACGAACAGCCCCTGCCGCCAGCGTCCGAACAGCTTGCGCAGCAGTGGCGTCCGTACATTGAGAACTGCATCGAACTCTTCGGCGTGGACCGCTGCATGTTCGAGAGCAACTTTCCGGTGGACAAAGGCATGTGCAGCTACGCGGTGCTGTGGAACGCATTCAAGCGCATTACCCGCGGTGCATCGCAGCGCGAGAAGGATGCGCTCTTTCACGACACGGCTGCGCGTTTCTATCGATTGCAACCGGTACCCACTACAAACAGGAGACAGACATGAAAAAAGGTTTTCGCTTTTCCCGCGCCGCGTGCGCAGTTTTGCTGCTCACGGCGGGCGCCGCCGGCGCGCAGCAGGGCATCTCCGATGGGGTGGTCCGCATCGGGCTGCTGCTGGACATGTCGGGCCCTTACTCCGATATCGGCGGAGCCGGCTCCGTGCTGGCTGCGCGCATGGCCGTTGAGGACTTTGGCGGCAAGGTGCTTGGCAAGCCCGTCGAGGTGGTGTACGCGGACCACCAGAACAAACCCGACATCGCCTCCACGAAGGCGCGCGAGTGGTTCGATACCCAGAAGGTCGACGCCATCACCGATGTGGCCTCCAGCGCCACGTCGATCGCGGTGGTCAACGTGGGCAAGGACAAGAACAAGCCGGTGCTGATTGCCGCCGCGGCCGGGGGCTCCAGCCGCCTGACCAACGAAGACTGCAGCAACATCAGCATCCACTGGACCTACAACACCTACACGCTGGCCAGCGTGACGGCCAATGCGCTGACCAAGGCCGGTGCCGACACGTGGTACTTCGTCACGGCCGACTACACCTTCGGGCAGTCGCTGGAGCAGGACACCGCCGACACCGTCAAGGCCGCTGGCGGCAAGGTGCTGGGATCGGCACGCCATCCACTGAATGCAAGCGATTTCTCGTCCTACATCGTGCAGGCGCAGGCGTCGCAGGCGAAGGTGATCGGTCTGGCGAATGCGGGCACCGACACCATCAGCGCCATCAAGGAGGCCAACGCGTTCGGGCTGGGACGGTCGGGCAAGCAGTCCATCGCAGCGCTGCTGATGTACATCAGCGACGTGCACGCACTCGGTTTGAAGACCGCCCAGGGGATGGTGCTGACCGAAGGCTTCTACTGGGATCTGGACGAAAAGACCCGTGCCTGGTCCAAGCGGTTCTTTGAGCGCCACAAGCGCATGCCCACGTCGGCGCAGGCGGGCGAGTACTCGGCCGTCATCCACTACCTCAAGTCCGTGGAGGCTGCGGGCACGGACGGCACACAGGCTGTGATGGCCAAGATGCGTGAGCTGCCGGTGAACGACGGCGTCTTTACCGGCGAGGGCTGGATCCGCCCCGATGGCGCCATGGTCCACCCGATGTACCTGGCGCAGGTCAAGAAGCCCGGGGAATCCAAGTACCCCTGGGACTACCTGCACATCAAGGCGAAGGTGCCAGCGGACCAGGCCTTCCAGCCGCTGTCGGCCAGCAAATGCACCCTGGTGAAGAAGTAGCCGCCGCGCGGCCGTAAAAATCGACACAGAATATGGAGACAAGCATGTACAGCAATACACACAAGATCCTTCGGTGCTGGCTCGGGGCCGCACTGCTCGTGGCGATGGGCGCTGCCGCCCACGCACAGGCATACCCCACCAAGCCGGTGCGCATCATCGTTCCGTACCCTGCCGGAGGCACCACGGACATCATTGCCCGCATCACCGCCATGCAGCTGTCCGAACGCCTCAAGCAGCCCTTCGTGGTGGAGAACCGGGCGGGCGCGAGCGGCGCCATCGGCTCGGTAGCCGTGGCGCAGGCCGCACCGGATGGGTACACGCTGGTGATGGCAACGGCCAGCTCACACGGCATCAACTCGGCGCTGCAGAAGAATTTGTCGTACGACGCTGTGAAGGACTTCGCGCCCATCACCGTGGTGGCCAGCACGCCCAACATCATCGTGGTGCACCCGAGCGTGCCGGCCAAGACGCTGGGCGAGCTGCTGTCCCTCGCCAAGGCGCAGCCGGGCAAGATCAATTTCGGCTCCACCAGCCCTGGCGGATCGCCGCACATGAGCGCCGAACTCCTCAAGATGATGGCCGGGGTGGACATGACCCACGTGCCCTACAAGGGTGCGACGCCCATGCTCACCGACCTGATGGGCGGCCAGATCGGGGTGGGTTTCGACAACCTGCCGTCCACCATCGGCTTTGTGCGCAGCGGCAAGCTCCGTGCCCTTGCCGTGACCACCGCGCAGCGCTGGCCAGGGACCAAGGACATTCCGACGGTGGCGGAAAGCGGAGTGCCGGGCTATGAGGTGTCCGGCTGGTTTGGCTTGCTGGCTCCGGCCGGAACGCCCAAGGACATCCTGTCGTTGCTGCAGCAGGCCGTGGCCCAGGCTGTCAAGACGCCTGAAGTCACCAAGCAGTTGCAAGACCTGGGCGCCGAGCCTGTGGCAAACATGCCCGACGTGTTCGCCAGGCAGATCAGCGCCGACGTCGACAAGTGGCGCAATGTGGTCAAGACCACGGGGGTGAAGCTGGACTGAGGCTCGGCGACAATGGCGCTTTGGCCGCGCTGCCGCAGCGCGTTGCAGGGGTCCGCGAAGGCCTCTCGCCGTTTGCCGCCCTCTTTGGAACCTCTTTCATGCATATCACCAAGGACACTGCCGTCACCATCAGCTACAAGGTAACCACGCCCGAAGGCAAGCCGCTGGACGGCGGCAGCCTGGCCTACCTGCACGGCGGCTACGAGAACATCTTCCCCAAGGTCGAGGCCGCACTGGAAGGGCAGGCCGTGGGCTTTGCCACCACGCTGCAACTGTCTCAGGAAGACGCCTTTGGCGCCCGCGATGAAAGCCTGGTGCGCACCATCCCCAAGGCCGAGTTTCCCCCGGGCGTGAAGGTGGGCGGTCAGTTGCAGGGCGCGGGCGCCGATGGCCAGCCGCAGGTGTTCAACGTGGTCAAGATCAAGGGCCCCGAAGTGCACCTGGATGGCAACCATCCGCTGGCGGGCCAGGCACTGAAGTTCAGTTGCAAGGTGACCGAGGTGCGCGCTGCAAGCGCCGAAGAGATCGCCCACCGCCACGTGCACGGGGCGCACGGCCACCAGCATTGATGCCGGCGGGCCGCTAGTGTCCCGAGTTGGAGATTCGTTTCATAAAGATGCCGAAAATCGCAGCCATGCTGCGTTGCAAATCCTCGCGATAGCTATAGCTATCGCTGTGGTTTGTGCCTTGCCTGGCAGCGATTTCGGCATCTTTATTTCTTCAACGAACTTCCAGCTCGGGACACTAGAGGCTCGCGCCGGAGATCGTCAATGGCGCCGCCGCAGCGCCTGGCGCAGCAAGCGTGCGGCGCGCAGGTGCAGCGGACCGGGGCCGGGCGCTGCCGGGCGCATCTTGCTGGCGCTGCAGGCGGCCAGAAAGTCGTTGAGGATCGCGGTGTCGTCCAGGGTTTCCGAGCCGATCTGGTGAAACTCGGGGTGCCACTGCGTGGCGGCGATGTAGCCGCGCCCGGGTGCCGCTTGCAGGCGGATCGCTTCGGGCACGCCGTCGGGTTCGCTGAGGGCCTCAACCACAAAATCCGGAGCCATCCGCTTGATGCCCTGGTGGTGGATGCTGTTGACGCGCGCGCGCGGCTTTCCCGGGTACAGCTGCGCCAGATGTGTGCCGGGCACGATGTGGATGCCGTGGAAATGCTGGTCGTATGTGGTGGCATTGCGGTGTTGCAGCGCACCCGGATGCTGGGTCTGCAGATCCTGGTAAAGCGCTCCGCCAAACGCCACGTTGATCAATTGCAGGCCCCGGCAGACACCAAAAATGGGTTTGCCGGCCTGAGCAAACGCTTTCACCAGGGCCAGGTCGTACAGGTCGCGCACGCGGTCGCCCACCCATTCTTCGCGCAGGGGTTCCTCGCCGTAGCTGCCGGGCCACACATCGGCGCCACCGTGCATGACGATGCCGTCGAGCCATTCGGCATAGTGGTCCAGTGTGACGTCGCCGCGTGCCGTCTCGCCCGTGGGGCAGGGCACCATGACCACCATGGCACCGGCCGACATGAGCCAGTGGGCAATCGATTGCTCGACGTACTGCAGGGTCTTGCCAGTGAACAACGGGCGGGTGGGGTCGGCATGCTGAAAACAGGCCGACAGGCCAATCTTGAGGCGGCGGGAAGCGGGCATGAAGAGGCTCCGATGGGGAACAGGCGCAGTGCGCGGCAAGACTGTGCGAGAGAATTTTGCCAATATGTTTGTAGCACCACACCCAGGCTGCGTCTGTAGGAAAGTGTCGTGCATGCCTGTTCCGGCACTGGAGCCGGGTGCGCGCGCCGTGGCGCTGTTTCCCCGGATGGCGAACTGCCATTGACGGATGTCAAGTCGCGGCCTGCGCTTGCGTGCATGATGAAGGCACGCGGTTGGTCATGGCCTGTCGCCATGCCGCTTCATTTTCACAAGGAGTGCCCTATGCAAGTACAAGTACACACCGACGACCACATCCAGGGTGGAGAGTCGCTGGCGCAATGGATCCAGGACGAGGCTGGCACCCGGCTCGCGCGGCTTCGGGACCACATCACGCGCGTGGAGGTGTTTCTGACCGACGTGGACGCCGGCAAGTCGGGCGCGGAGGACAAGCGCTGCCGCATCGAGGCCCGCGTGGCCAGCCGCCAGCCGGTGACCGTGACCGCCGAAGCCGACAAGATGGCCGCTGCCTTCATCAGCGCCGTGGACAAGCTCACGCGCGCGCTGGACGCCGACCTGGGCCGGGCGAAGGACCGCCACGGGCGCGACACCATCCGCGACGCGCAGGAATAAGCGCCGTTGCACGGCTCGCTGAGCCCGGTCTGTCTGGGCAGGGCATAAAAAAACGCGCCGAAAGGCGCGTTTCTCATGGGGCAGCAGCGTTTACTTGGCGGACACCACGCGCACCATTTCCAGGCACTTGTTCGAGTAACCCCACTCGTTGTCGTACCAGCTGACGATCTTCACGAAGGTGCCATCGAGCGCAATGCCGGCGTCGGCATCAAAGATGGAGGTGCGGGTGTCGCCACGGAAGTCGGTGGCCACCACCTTGTCTTCGGTGTAGCCCAGCACGCCCTTCAGGGCGCCTTCGGACTGGGCCTTCATCTCGGCCTTGATTTCGTCGTAGGTGGCAGCCTTTTCCAGCTCCACCGTCAGGTCGACCACCGACACGTCGGACGTGGGCACGCGGAAGGACATGCCGGTCAGCTTCTTGTTGAGGGCCGGGATCACCACGCCCACGGCCTTGGCAGCGCCGGTGCTCGAAGGAATGATGTTTTCCAGGATGCCGCGGCCGCCGCGCCAGTCCTTGTTGCTCGGACTGTCCACGGTCTTTTGCGTGGCGGTGGCAGCGTGCACGGTGGTCATCAGGCCGCGCTTGATGCCCCACTTGTTGTTCAGCACCATGGCCACGGGGGCCAGGCAGTTGGTGGTGCACGAGGCGTTGGAGATGATGGCCTGGCCGGCGTAGGTGGTGTGGTTCACGCCGAACACGAACATGGGCGTGTCGTCCTTGGAGGGGGCGGACATCAGCACCTTCTTGGCGCCCGCATCAATGTGCTTCTGGGCCGAGGCCTTGTCCAGGAACAGGCCGGTGGATTCGATCACCACGTCGGCGCCGACTTCGTTCCACTTCAGGTTGGCCGGATCGCGCTCTTGCGTCAGGCGGATCTTCTTGCCGTTGACGATCAGGGTGTTGCCCTCGACCGAAACGGTGCCCTGGAAGCGGCCGTGCACGGAGTCGTACTGCAGCATGTAGGCCAGGTAGTCGGGCTCCAGCAGGTCGTTGATGCCCACGACTTCGATGTCGCTGAAGTTCTGGATGGCCGAGCGCAGCACGTTGCGGCCGATGCGGCCGAAGCCGTTGATACCAATCTTGATCGTCATAGCTAGTAGTCTCTCCAAGGTTGCAAAGTCGAAATCAGGAACCTGCCGCCCCGCGCCCGCTGGCAGCGGTGCGCAGCGGGCAGGAGGAATGTCAGCGGGCCTTTTTGGCGGGCTTCAGGCGGGCGGCGCCGATGGCGACCAACACTGTGTCGGCCACGTTTTCTTCGGTGAAACCGAAGTGCTTGAACAGCACGGGTGCGGGGGCCGACTCACCGTAGGTGTCGATGCCCACCACGGCGGCGCAGCCGTACTTCCACCAGCCGTCGGTCACGCCCATTTCCACGGCCACACGGGGCACGCCAGCGGGCAGCACGCTGCTCTTGTACTTGGTATCTTCGCGATCGAAGGTGGTGGTGCTGGGCATGGAGACCACGCGCACGGCCACCTTCTTGTCGGCCAGCAGGCGCTGGGCCTTCAGAGCCAGCTGCACTTCAGAGCCGGTGGCGATGATCACCGCCACGGGCTTTTTCTTGAGGCCCACGTCCGATGGCTCGCTGAGCACATAGGCGCCGCGGCTGATGTCGCCCAGGTCGCGCTTGGGGGCATAGGGCAGGTTTTGGCGGCTCAGCAGCAGGGCGGTGGGCTTGTTGCGGTTGGACAGGGCCACGCTCCAGGCCACGGCGGTCTCGGCCGTGTCGGCGGGGCGCCACACGTCGAGGTTGGGGATCAGGCGCAGGCTGGCGGCGTGCTCCACCGACTGGTGCGTGGGGCCGTCTTCCCCCAGGCCGATGGAGTCGTGCGTGAAGACATGGATCACGCGCTGCTTCATCAGCGCGGCCATGCGGATGGCGTTGCGGCTGTAGTCGCTGAAGGTCAGGAAGGTACCGCCGTAGGGAATGAAACCGCCATGCAGCGCCACGCCGTTCATGATGGCGGCCATGCCGAATTCGCGCACGCCGTAGTTGATGTGGCGGCCAATCTGACCGGCCTCGGTCTTGACCACCTTGCCTTCGTCATCAAAGCGCAGCGCGGGCGTGCTCTTGGTGTTGGTCAGGTTGGAGCCGGTCAGGTCGGCGCTGCCGCCCAGCAGCTCGGGCAGCGCGGCGGTGAAGGCCTCCAGCGCCAGCTGGCTGGCCTTGCGGCTGGCCACGGTTTCGGCCTTGGTGTGGGCGCCGACCACGGTGTCCACCGCCACCTGGGCGAATTCCTTGGGCAGGTCGCCGCGCATGCGACGGGTCAACTCAAACGCCAGTTCCGGGTAGGCGGCCTCGTAGGCGGCAAAGCGCAGGGTCCATTCGCCCTCAGCGGCTTCCCCGGCGGCCTTGGCATCCCAGTCGGCATAGACCGATTCGGGAATCACGAAGGGCTCGTGCGACCAGCCCAGCACGGCGCGGGTGAGGTTGATTTCTTCAGAACCAAGGGGCTCGCCGTGGGCCTTGGCGGTGTTGGCGCGGTTCGGGCTGCCCTTGCCGATGGCGGTCTTGCAGACGATCAGCGTGGGCTTGTCGGTGCTGGTCTTTGCCGTGGCGATGGCGGCGGCCAGGGCGTCAGTATCGTGCCCATCGACCGCGTTGATCACGTTCCAGCCGCAGGCGGCAAAGCGCTGAGGGGTCTTGTCGATGAACCAGGGTGCGACCTGGCCATCGATGCTGATGCCGTTGTCGTCATACAGCGCGATCAGCTTGTTCAGTTTCCAGGCCCCCGCCAGGCCCACCGCCTCGTGGCTGATGCCTTCCATCAGGCAGCCATCGCCCAGGAAAGCGTAGGTGTGGTGGTCCACCACGGCATGGCCTTCGCGGTTGAACTCGGCGGCCAGCAGTTTTTCTGCCAGCGCAAAACCCACGGCGTTGGTGATGCCCTGGCCCAGCGGGCCGGTGGTGGTTTCGACACCGGGGGTGTGGCCCACTTCGGGGTGCCCTGCGGTCTTGCTGTGCAGCTGGCGGAAGTTCTTCAATTCGCCCATCGGCAGGTCGTAGCCCGTGAGGTGCAGCAGCGCATACAGCAGCATCGAGCCGTGGCCATTGCTCAGCACAAAGCGGTCGCGGTCAAACCACTGGGGATTGGTCGGGTTGTGCTTGAGGTGGCGGCCCCACAGCGCCACGGCCATGTCGGCCATGCCCATGGGGGCGCCGGGGTGGCCGGAGTTGGCTTGTTGAACTGCGTCCATGGCCAACGCGCGGATTGCGTTGGCCATCTGGTGGGATTGCTGGGTGTTGGCCATGGGGGAGGGTTCAGGGGTGGGAGGTTCAGGGGAAACCCCGTATTTTACCGGGGCGGCTTTCGTGCGCCTGAATTGGCCTGCGGCAGGCCTGGGGCAGCGGTGGCAATGCACTACAGTGCACGCCATGCAAGGACTGCATCTCACCGCCGATCTGCGTGGCTGCCGCTGCGCCCCCCAGCGCCTGCTGGATGCCGCCGCCCTGGCCTTGGCCTGCACGGATGCCGTGCGCGCGGCGGGGCTGCAGGCGGTAGGCCAGCTGTTCCATACCTTCCCGGCCACGGCGCAAGGCCCTGGCGGGGTGACCGCCACGGTGTTGCTGGCCGAGTCGCACCTGTGCGTGCACACCTGGCCCGAGCAGAGCGCCGCCACGCTGGATGTGTATGTCTGCAACTTTGGCGCCGACCATTCGGCCAGGGCCCAGGCCCTGATGGATGCGCTGCTGGCCCTTTTCGACCCTGCCGAGGTGCAGCGCCATGCCCTGCAGCGCGGCGCCGTGGGACCCGCCACCGGGGCGGTGCGATGACGCAGTCCACTGCTGTGCAGGTGCCAGCCCTGGTGCTGGCGGCAGGCCGCGGCGAACGCATGCGGCCCCTGACCGACGCCACCCCGAAGCCGCTGCTGCAGGTGCAGGGCCAGCCCCTGCTGCAATGGCATCTGCAGGCGCTGGCCAGCGCCGGCGTGTCGCGCGTGGTGATCAACACCGCCTGGCTGGGCGAGCAGATTCCGGCCTATTTTTCAAGTCAGAATGGCTTGTGGCGCTTGTCAAATAAGCGTGAGCAGCTGTCCATTTCATACTCCCACGAGGGCGTGGATTTTGGCGGTGCGCTGGAAACGGCCGGCGGCATCGCCCGCGCCCTGCCGCAGCTGGGCCCCGTTTTCTGGCTGGCGGCGGGCGATGTGTTTGCGCCCGACTTCGCATTCGACCGCGCCGCCGTGCAGGCCTTTGCCGCCAGCGACCACCTGGCCCACCTGTGGCTGGTGCCCAACCCGGCACACAACCCGCGTGGCGACTTTGGCCTGTCGGCCGGCGGCATGGCGCTGAACCTGCCCGCCAACGACCTTTCGCCGCGCTACACCTACAGCACCATGGCCCTGTTGCGCGCTGAACTTTTTGCGGCACCCTGGTGCGACATCCCGGCGGGCAACCCCGGTGGCACCCCAGCCCCGCTGGCCCCGCTGCTGCGCCGTGCGATGGACGCCGGCCGGGTGTCGGCCTCGCTCCACACCGGCCGCTGGACCGATGTCGGCACGCCCGAGCGGCTGGCAGAGCTGAACCGTTGAGACGGTTAGGGCGAGGCCGCCGGGGAGCGGTGGCCGTGCGCGGGTTCGAGGGCAATGGCCGGGCCCGCCTCGCAGTTGCGAAACAGCCATTGGCTGGGTAGAAACCGGGCCTGCGGCCCATCGGGTGCGGCGCCGATAAGCCGGAAAGTGAAAGAAAATTCGCCGTCTGGCAGACAGCACTTCGCCAGAAGGGCTCAAAATGTGCGGATGAGTCTACCGACATCCATCTACGCCCAGCGTCGGGCCCGCCTTGCCTCGATGCTCGGCGAAGGCGGCATCGCCATCATCCCCACGGCGCCTGAGCGCCAGCGCAACCGGGACAGCGACTTTCTGTTTCGCCACGACAGCTATTTCTATTACCTCACGGGCTTCACCGAGCCGGGCGCCTGCCTGGTGCTCACGCAGGAAGGCCGCAGCACGCTGTTTTGCCAGCCCAAGGATCTGGAGCGCGAGATCTGGGACGGTTACCGGCTGGGCCCCGCAGCGGCGCCTGCCGCGCTGGGCGTGGAGGCCGCCCATGCCAGCAGCGATCTGGACACGCAGCTGCCGCGCCTGCTGGAGAACCGGGCCTGCGTCTGGTATCCATTTGCCACCCACGGCGGGCTGGCTGCCCGGGTGGAGGGCTGGCTGAATGCCGTGCGCGCCCGCGTGCGCTACGGCGCGCTGTGTCCCGCCGCGCAAAACGACCTGTGCACCCTGCTCGACGAGATGCGCCTGGTCAAGGATGAACACGAGCAGGCCATCATGCGCCGCGCCAGCCAGATCAGCGCCGGTGCCCACATCCGCGCCATGCAGCGCTCGGCCCGCATGCTGCGTGCGGGCGAAGAGGTGCGCGAATACCACCTCGATGCCGAGTTGCTGCACGAATTCCGCCAGCAGGGCTCGCAATACCCCGCCTACAGCTCCATCGTCGCGGCGGGGGCCAATGCCTGCGTGCTGCATTACCGCGCCGACACCGCGCCCGTGCGTGACGGCGAGCTGGTGCTGATCGACGCCGGCTGCGAACTCGACGGCTATGCCAGCGACATCACACGCACCTTTCCGGCCAACGGCCGTTTCACCGGACCACAGCGCGCGCTCTACGACCTGGTGCTTGCCAGCCAGGAAGCCGCCGTGGCCGCCACCCGGGCGGGCGCGCGCTTCAACGACCCGCACGACGCCACCGTGGCCGTGCTGGCGCAGGGCATGCTGGACCTGGGCCTGCTCGACAAGAACAAGGTGGGCACGGCGCAGGACGTGATCGAGCAGCGGGCCTATTTTCAGTTCTACATGCACCGCACCGGCCACTGGCTGGGCATGGACGTGCACGACTGCGGCAGCTACGTGGAGCCGGGTGAGGTGGGCCAGGTGGGCCAGCGCAAGGACCCGCTCTCGGGTGAGCTGATCACCAATCGCCCCAGCCGCGTGCTGCGCCCGGGCATGGTGCTCACCATCGAGCCGGGCATCTATGTGCGGCCTGCCGCGGGGGTGCCCGAGGCGTTTCACCACATCGGCATCCGCATCGAGGACGATGCCATCGTCACCGAGGCGGGCTGCGAGCTGATCACGCGCGGCGTGCCGGTGCGGGCCGACGAGATCGAGGCCCTGATGCGCGCCTGAAGCGGGCGCCTGCAGTGCTTTGGCCAGGCGGCATGGCGACCGATGGTTCCGCGGCTGTAACCGCTTCCGTGTAAAAATGGAAACTTAATTACACGTTCAGTGAAAGAGACGCATCCATGTCCACCCGCCGCGCCACCAAGATTGTTGCCACCCTGGGCCCCGCCTCCAGCGACCCGCAATTGCTCGAGCGCATGATCCGCACCGGCGTCAACGTGGTGCGCCTGAATTTCAGCCACGGCAAGGCGCAGGACCACATCGACCGCGCCACGGCAGTGCGCGCCGCCGCGCAGCGGGCCGGGCGCGAGGTCGCGATCATGGCGGACCTGCAGGGCCCCAAGATTCGGGTCGGCAAATTTGCCGAAGGCCGGGTGCAGCTGGAGCAGGGCGCACCGTTTGTGCTGGATGCCTCGCGCACCGAGCCGGGCGATCTGGCCGGCGTGGGGCTCGACTACAAGGAGCTGCCCCGCGACGTGAAGCCGGGCGATGTGCTGCTGCTCAACGACGGACTCATCGTTCTCACGGTGAACGCGGTGCGCGGAGAAGCCGTGCACACCACGGTGAAGATTGGCGGCGAGCTGTCCAACAACAAGGGCATCAACAAGCAGGGCGGCGGCCTCACGGCGCCGGCGCTCACCGCCAAGGACATGGAAGACATCCGCACGGCCATGGGTTTCCAGGCCGACTATGTGGCCGTGAGCTTTCCCAAGAATGCCACCGACATGGAGATGGCGCGCCAGCTGTGCAACGTGGCGGCGGCGGAATACCGCCACAAGCCGGGGCTGATCGCCAAGATCGAGCGCGCCGAGGCCATTCCGCACCTGGAGGCCATCCTGCGCGTGAGCGACGGCATCATGGTGGCGCGCGGCGACCTGGCGGTGGAGGTGGGCAACGCGGCCGTGCCGGCATTGCAGAAAAAGATGATCCGCATGGCGCGGGATCTCGACAAGGTGGTCATCACCGCCACGCAAATGATGGAGAGCATGATCACCAACCCCGTGCCCACCCGGGCCGAAGTGAGCGATGTGGCCAACGCCGTGCTCGATGGCACCGATGCGGTGATGCTCAGCGCCGAGACGGCGGCCGGCAAATACCCTCTGGAAACCGTGGAAGAGATGGCCAAGATCTGCGCCGCCGCCGAGGCGGCCGAGGACCATCGGCTGGATGCCGACTTCACCGGCCGCACCTTTGGCCGCATCGACCAGTCCATCGCCATGGGGGCGCTTTTCACGGCCCACCACCTGGAGGCCAAGGCCATCGTGGCCATGACCGACAGCGGCTCCACCGCCCTGTGGATGAGCCGCCACCGCAGCCATATCCCGATCTACGCCCTGACGCCCAAGGTGGCCACGCAGCGCAAGATGGCCATGTACCGCAATGTGCGCCCCTTGCTCATGGACACCAGCGCCGACCGCGACACGGCGCTCGCGCAGGCCGAAGGCCACCTCAAGAGCCGTGGCATTGTGCAAAGCGGTGACGTGTATGCCATCACCTGCGGCGAACCCATGGGCGCCCCCGGCGGCACCAACATGCTGAAAATCTGCCGCGCCAGCTGACGCCGTTCACGGCGTGAACGGCGGCCAGCTCACCTGGCCGCAGGCTGCGGCGGCTCGTCGGGTTTTGCGGGCTGTCGGCAAGCGCAAGGCGCCGACGCAGCGCGGCAGCCGCGAGGTCGCACAGCCAGCCGGTGGTCCAGCACAGCCAACCCGTCCACAGGGTGTGGCTCATGAAGTGGGCGCCACGCACCTGCTGGGCGCCGCCCAGAATCAGGCCAGCCGCCAGCGATGCCGCCAGCCACCGGCGCGCGGCGCGCGGCTGGCGCCGCCGCAGCGCAAAGTAGCCGCCCACAAAGGCAAACCCCGCCGAGGCATGGCCCGCGGGAAAACAGCGCCCCCCTCCACCATCCACGATGCCCAGGGCCCAGTGCGATGCGTAGCGGGCCACGCCACCGAACTCGGCCAGATCCCAGGGGCAGCTGGTGGCGCTCAGGCTCTTGAGGCTGCTCACTACAAACAGCGCCACCAGCGCGCTGGCGGCCAGTTGCAGCCGCTCTCCCAGGTCGATGCGCCGCAGCAAGCCTGCCGGCCACCATACGCCCAGGGTCAGCAGCAGCACCACAAGCCAGCCCAGGCGGCGGGCATCTTCGTGCAATACCTGCGTGAAGAACCACTGCTCGCGCATCGGGAAACCGGTGCCCGAGCCAAAAACATGGGCCAGTGCCCGGTCCTGCCCCAGGGCGTCCCAGGCCAGCAGGCATGCCAATGCGCCCAGGGTCCAGGCCAGGGTGCTGCGCAGGGAGTGGGGTGGCGAGGTGGAAGGAAGGCTTGACTGCGGCATGTTCGGCACGATAGGCGTGGGCGCTTAACGGGGTCTTAACCTTTTTCCGGGTGCAGTCGCGGTGACAATCGGGCCATGCGAATCCTCGTGGTCGAAGACGATGCGGGCATTGCCAACGGACTGCGCACCAACCTGCAGCAGCGCGGCTATGCCGTGGATGTGTGCGATGGTATTGCGTCGGCCTGGGGCGCCCTGCGTGCCGAGCGCTTTGACGCCGTCTTGCTGGACCTGGGGCTGGCCGACGGTGAAGGCAGTGAACTGTTGCACCGGCTGCGCGCCAGTCCGCTGGCCGCTGGCGCGCCAGCGCTGCCCGATCCTGCGACCCCGGTGCTCATCGTGACGGCCCGCGATCTGGTCAGCCAGCGCATCGCCGGCCTGGACCAGGGGGCCGACGACTATCTGGTCAAACCCTTTGATGTCGATGAACTCGATGCACGCCTGCGTGCGCTGCTGCGCCGGGCGGCGGGCCGGGCGTCTCCGACCATACGCTACCGCGATATCGAAGTGGATCCGGCTGCGCGCACGGTGGTGCAGGCCGGCCAACCGGTCGAGATGTCGCCGCGCGAGTTTTCCGTGCTGCTCGTGCTGCTGCAGGCCCGGGGCCGGGTGCTGTCACGCCAGCAGATCGAGGAGCACCTGTACAGCTGGCAATCGGCCATTGAAAGCAACGCGGTCGAAGTGCACATCCACCATTTGCGCCGCAAGCTGGGCGGCGGATGCATCCACACCATGCGGGGCGTGGGTTATTTCATGCCGCAGGAGACCTTGTGACGACAACGCCGGGTTCCGCTGCCCATCCCGCCGGGGGCCCGGTCCGCCACTCGCTGACCCGGCATCTGCTGCTGTGGTCTCTGGGCGCGCTGATGCTCGTGTGGGGCAGCTTCGTGTTCATGGGATACCGCGCCGGTGTGCATGAGGCGGATGAGCTGACCGACGGCCATCTGGCCAGTGTGGCAGCACTGCTCATCAATCTGCGCGCGTTTGAGGCCGTGGACCAGGCCGCCACTACGCAGCGCGCCGCCACGCCCTGGCTCAAAGCGCATGATTACCAGCAGTCCATCAGCGTGGTGCAATGGAATGCCGCAGGGCATGTGCTGGCGCACAGCGGCAGCGCGCCATTGCCTGCCTTCAGTGGCTCCGAGGGGTTCGCCGATCTGAGCCTGGGGCCGCAGGCCGTGGCCTGGCGCAGCTTTTCGCAATGGGATGGGGCCAGAACCCGCAAGGTCATGGTGCTGCTGGAGTTGCGCGAGCGCAACGAGCTGGCGCAGGACATCGCCGATCAGATGGTCGAGCCAGGGTTGTGGCTGCTGCCGGTGGTGGCCCTGGCCCTGGGACTGGCCTTGCACCGGGGATTGCGGCCCTTGTATGCACTGTCTGCGGACGTGGCCGCACTCGACCCCGCCATCGCACAGCGGCTGGCGTCGCGCCATGCATGGAGCGAATTCGAATCGGTGGTGGCCTCCATCAATACCTTGCTGGAGCGGCAGCAGGCCGCTCTGGTGCGCGAGCGCCGTCTGGCCAACGAGGTGGCGCACGAGCTGCGCACACCCTTGTCTTCGATCGCGCTGCAGGCCAGTGCGCTGGGCGGTGGGCTGGACCCGAACGCGCAGGCACAGGCCGTGGCGCGGATACAGCAGGATGCCTTGCGCGCGGGCCATGTGCTCAACCAGTTGCTGGCGCTGGCCCGGGCCAGCCGTGCCGAGCTGCACGAAGCCAAGGCGCCGGTGGACCTGGCTGCAACAGCCCGCGCTGTGTGTGCCGACTATGCCCAGGCCACATGGCAGCGGGGGGGCGAGATCGCCGTGGTGGCGCCCGATGCGCTGGCGCTGGAGGGCCATGGGGTGCTGCTGGACCTGGCGGTGCGCAATCTGGTCGAGAACGCCCTCAGGCACACGCCGCCGGGTACCCGGATTTCCGTACAGATAGGGCAGTCCGATACCGGTGCGGCGTGGCTGCAGGTGTGTGACGACGGCGGGCGTGTCCAGGCGGTTGCGGGCAACGCCAGCGTGGCGCGCCCGGCGGACAGCCTGCACCTGGGGCATAAAATTGTGCTGCGCGTGGCACAGATGCATGACGGTACCTTTGGCGTGGCGGCTGCGTCGGCGCCATTCACCACCTGCTACCGTCTGGATTTCCCGCCACCCAGCGCTGTGGCGGCCGGGTAAAATCCGGGTTACCAAGCGGTTACCACCGCACCGGCTGCCTGTCAGCGCCTCCCTCAACCCTGAACGGACTTCACCACCATGCCCCTCGTCTCGATGCGCGAACTGCTCGACCATGCTGCCACCAACGGCTATGGCATTCCTGCCTTCAACGTCAACAACCTGGAGCAGGTGCAGGCCGTGATGGCCGCAGCCGACGAGGTGGGTGCGCCCGTCATCCTGCAGGCCAGCGCCGGCGCGCGCAAATACGCGGGCGAGCCCTTCATCAAGCACCTGATCCAGGCGGCGGCCGAGATGTACCCCCACATTCCGCTGGTCATGCACCAGGACCATGGCACCTCGCCCAAGGTGTGCCAGGGCGCGATCGATCTGGGCTTTGGCTCGGTGATGATGGACGGCTCGCTGATGGAGGACGGCAAGACCCCTTCGTCGTTCGACTACAACGTCGAAGTCACGCGCAAAGTGGTGGAGCTGGCGCACAAGTACGGCGTCACGGTGGAGGGCGAGCTGGGCTGCCTGGGCAACCTGGAGACGGGTGATGCCGGGGAAGAAGACGGCATTGGCGCCGAAGGCAAGCTGGACCACAGCCAGATGCTGACCGACCCTGAAGAAGCTGCCCAGTTTGTCAAGGCCACCCAGCTGGATGCCCTGGCCATTGCCATTGGCACCAGCCATGGCGCCTACAAGTTCAGCCGTCCGCCCACAGGTGACATCCTGGCCATCAGCCGCGTCAAGGAAATCCATGCCCGCATTCCCAACACCCACCTGGTGATGCACGGCTCGTCTTCGGTTCCCCAGGAGCTGCTGGCCATCATCAACCAGTACGGCGGCAAGATGAAGGAAACCTACGGCGTGCCCGTGGCCGAAATCCAGGAAGCCATCAAGCACGGCGTGCGCAAGATCAACATCGACACCGACATCCGCCTGGCCATGACTGGCGCGGTGCGCAAATTCCTGGCCGAGAACCCCGAAAAGTTCGATGCCCGCGAATGGCTCAAGCCCGCGCGCGAAGCTGCCAAGGCGATTTGCAAGCAGCGTTACATCGAGTTCGGCTGCGAAGGCCAGGGAGGCAAGATCAAGGGTGCATCGCTGACCGTGATGGCCCAAAAATACGCTGCGGGCGAATTGGCCCAAGTGGTCAACTGACGTTTTTTGCGCACCCCTCCAGCGCCAACCGGCAGCCCTTGTGCTGCCGGTTGGCGTTTTGGGGGCTTGATCAGGCGAGAGTGTCCCGGAGGCGGTGGACCTGGCATTTTCTTCATGTAAGCTCGTGGTCAGTTAGCGCGCGCGGGTGCGGGTACGGAGCATCGCGGCCCGGTTCGATAGCGCGGCAAGCCACAACGGGGCTCGCGTAGCGATCACTCAACTTGGAGGAGACCATTCATGCAGGCAAACCCCATTCCACCGGTGCAATGCATCGGCATACCCAGGGAAACCTTCCCCGGCGAAAAGCGCGTGGCCACCGTGCCCGATGTGGTGGAAAAGCTGATCAAGCTGGGCTTCCGGGTCGCCGTGGAGTCGGGTGCCGGGGATGCCGCCAATTTCAGCGATGACGCCTACCGCGCCGCCGGGGCAGAGATCCTCGGCGACGCTGCCGCCCTGTGGGCCGCTTCGGACATCGTCTTCAAGGTGCGTCCGCCGAGCAGCGACGAGGTGGCGCGGATGCGCGAGGGCACGACACTCATCGATTTCATCTGGCCTGCCCAGAACCCCGAGCTGATGCAGCAGCTGGCGGCCCGCAAGGCCACGGTGCTGGCCATCGACTGCCTGCCGCGCACGCTCTCGCGCGCGCAGAAGATGGACGCGCTGACCTCCACGGCCGGTGTCTCGGGCTACCGCGCCGTCATCGAGGCAGCCAACGCCTTCGGCCGGTTTTTCAATGGCCAGATCACGGCGGCGGGCAAGGTACCGCCCGCCAAGGTGTTCATTGCGGGCGCTGGCGTGGCGGGCCTCGCCGCCATCGGCACGGCGGCCAATCTGGGCGCCATCGTGCGCGCCAATGACACACGCGCCGAGGTGGCCGACCAGGTCAAGTCGCTGGGCGGTGAATTCGTCAAGGTGGATTACGAAGAGGAGGGCTCGGGCGGCGGCGGCTACGCCAAGGTCATGAGCGAAGGCTTCCAGGCGGCGCAGCGGCAGATGTACGCAGAGCAGGCCAAGGACGCGGACATCATCATCACCACCGCGCTGATTCCGGGCAAGCCCGCGCCCAAGCTCATCACGGCCGAGATGGTGCAGAGCATGAAGCCCGGCAGCGTGATCGTGGACATGGCCGCCGAGCAGGGCGGCAACTGCGAGCTGACCGTGCCTGGCCAGGCCGTGGTGCGCCATGGAGTGACCATCGTCGGCTACACCGACCTGGCCTCGCGCCTGGCCAAGCAGTCGTCCACGCTGTACGCCACCAACCTGCTGCGCCTGACCGAAGAGCTGTGCAAGGCCAAGGACGGCGTGGCCGTGGTCAACATGGAGGACGACGCGATCCGGGGCCTCACCGTGGTCAAGGACGGTGCGATCACCTGGCCCGCCCCGCCGCTCAAGCAGGCGCCTGCGCCGGCACCCAAGGCAGCGGCGGCCCCCGTGGCCGTGCAGAAATCCAGCCATGGCCCGGGTGAACCCATGTCCGCCAAGACGCTGACCATCGTCTTTGCCGTGCTGGCCGTGCTGTTCTGGGCCATCGGCGCCTATGCGCCCGTGGCTTTCCTGGGGCATTTCACGGTGTTCGTGCTGGCCTGCTTCATCGGCTACATGGTGGTGTGGAACGTCACGCCCGCGCTGCACACGCCGCTGATGAGCGTGACCAACGCCATCTCCAGCATCATCGCCATCGGTGCGCTGGTGCAGATTGCACCGCCCGATGCCGGCATCAACGGGCGCCCTGATGGGTTGATTCTCTGGCTGGCCTTCGCCGCACTGGTGCTCACGGCGGTCAACATGTTCGGCGGCTTTGCCGTGACGCGCCGCATGCTCGCCATGTTCCGCAAATAACAACGACAAAGCCAAGGAAAGACGAACATGTCCCAAAGTCTCGCTACCGTTGCCTACCTGGGGGCGGCCATTTTGTTCATCCTGAGCCTGGGTGGGCTCTCCAACCCGGAAACCTCGCGCCGCGGCAACCTGCTGGGCATGGTCGGCATGGCGCTGGCCGTGCTGGCCACGGTGTTTGGCCCGCGCGTCAGCACCTCGGGCATGGCCTGGATTGTGGGCGCGCTGGTGATCGGCGGCGGCATCGGCCTGTATGCCGCCAAGGTGGTCAAGATGACCCAGATGCCCGAGCTGGTCGCGCTCATGCACAGCCTGGTGGGCCTGGCGGCCTGCCTGGTGGGCTTTGCCAGTTATGTCGACACCTCGATCTCGCTGCAGGGCGTCGAGAAAACCATCCATGAGGTGGAAATCTACGTCGGCATCCTGATTGGCGCGGTCACATTCAGCGGCTCGCTCATTGCCTTCGGCAAGCTCAACGGCAGGATCGGCGGCAAGCCGCTGCTGCTGCCCGGGCGCCACTGGCTCAACCTGGCCGGCCTGCTGGTGGTGGTCTGGTTCGGCCGCGAGTTCCTGCGCGCCGAGACGATAGAGCAGGGCATGGTGCCGTTGATGGTGATGACGGTGATCGCGCTGCTGTTCGGCATCCACATGGTCATGGCCATTGGTGGCGCCGACATGCCGGTGGTGGTGTCCATGCTCAACAGCTATTCGGGCTGGGCGGCGGCTGCCACGGGCTTCATGCTCTCCAACGACCTGCTCATCGTCACCGGCGCGCTGGTGGGTTCTTCGGGCGCCATCCTTTCGTACATCATGTGCAACGCGATGAACCGCAACTTCATCAGCGTGATCGCGGGCGGCTTTGGCTCGGGTGCTGGCACGCCCGCCAAGAAGGGCGAGGCGTCAGCCCCCCAGGGGGAGGCGGTGCCCGTCAGCGCCGCCGAGACCGCCGAGCTGCTGCGCGAGGCCAAGAGCGTCATCATCGTGCCCGGCTACGGCATGGCCGTGGCCCAGGCCCAGCACACGGTGAACGAGATCACCCAGACGCTGCGTGCAAAGGGCGTCAACGTGCGCTTTGGCATCCATCCCGTGGCGGGGCGCATGCCCGGCCACATGAACGTGCTGCTGGCCGAGGCCAAGGTGCCCTACGACATCGTGATGGAGATGGACGAGATCAACGAGGACTTCCCCGAGACCGACGTGGCCATGGTCATCGGCGCCAACGACATCGTGAACCCCAGTGCCCTGGACGATCCCACCAGCCCCATCGCGGGCATGCCGGTGCTCGAAGTGTGGAAGGCCAAGACCTCGATCGTGATGAAACGCTCGATGGCCTCAGGCTATGCGGGCGTGGACAACCCGCTGTTCTACAAGGACAACAACCGCATGCTGTTCGGCGACGCCAAAAAGATGCTCGACGAGGTACTCGCCGCGCTCAAAGGCTGACGGGCATAATGCCCTTGTAAAAAAAGCACGACCGTGCTGAAAAATGCCGGCGTGTTCTCATGGCCGCAATAAAACCTACCTGGAGACCGCGCAAATGACCGACCGCCCATGGCTGGCCGCCTACCCGCAAGGCGTACCCGCCGACATCGACCCGTCACACTACCCCTCCCTCGTTGCCCTGATGGACGAGGCATTCACCCAATACGCCGACCGCGTTGCCTACAGCTTCATGGGCAAGGAGGTCACGTTTGCACAGACCGATGCCCTGAGCAGCGTTTTTGCGGCTTACCTGCAGAGCCTGGGCCTGGCCAAGGGGGACCGTGTGGCCATCATGATGCCCAACGTGCCGCAATACCCCGTCGCGGTGGCGGCCATCCTGCGGGCAGGCTTTGTCGTGGTCAATGTGAACCCGCTGTACACCCCGCGTGAGCTGGAGCACCAGTTGAAGGACTCGGGTGCCAAGGCCATCGTGATCATCGAGAACTTCGCCTCCACGCTGGAGCATTGCATTGCGCACACGTCCATCAAGCATGTGGTGCTGTGCGCCATGGGCGACCAGCTGGGCCTGCTCAAGGGGCTGCTGGTCAACTACGTGGTGCGCAACGTCAAGAAGATGGTGCCCGCGTACAACCTGCCGGGTGCCGTGCGTTTCAATGATGCGGTGGCCCAGGGCACGCGCGGCACGTTCAAGAAACCCGACATCAAGCCCGATGACATCGCCCTGCTGCAATACACCGGCGGCACCACGGGCGTGAGCAAGGGTGCCATCCTGCTGCACCGCAACGTGATCGCCAATGTGCTGCAGTCCGAGGCCTGGAACGATCCGGTCATGAAGAAGGTGCCCGCCGGCGAGCAGCCCACCAGCATCTGCGCGCTGCCGCTGTACCACATCTTCGCGTTCACGGTGAACATGATGCTGTCCATGCGCACGGGCGGCAAGACCATCCTGATCCCCAATCCGCGCGACCTGCCGGCCGTGCTCAAGGAGCTGTCCAAGCACACCTTCCACAGTTTTCCGGCCGTCAACACCTTGTTCAACGGCCTGGCCAATCACCCCGACTTCAACACCGTCAACTGGAAGAACCTCAAGGTATCGGTGGGCGGTGGCACGGCGGTGCAGGGCGCGGTGGCCAAGCTGTGGCTCGAAAAGACCGGCTGCCCCATCTGCGAAGGCTATGGCCTGTCGGAAACCAGCCCCTCGGTCAGCTGCAACCCGGTGACTGCCAGGGAATTCACCGGCACCATTGGCGTGCCCTTGCCCAGTACGTACATGAAGCTGCTCGACGATGATGGCCATGAGGTCACCACCGTGGGCCAGCCCGGCGAAATCGTGATCAAGGGGCCGCAGGTGATGGCCGGGTACTGGCAGCGCCCCGATGAAACCGCCAAGGTCATGACCGAGGATGGCTACTTCAAGTCCGGCGATATCGGTGTCGTGGACGAGCGCGGCTTTTTCAAGATCGTGGACCGCAAGAAGGACATGGTGCTGGTCAGCGGCTTCAATGTGTACCCGAACGAGGTCGAGGAGGTCGTCGCCAATTGCCCGGGCGTCCTGGAATGCGCCGTGGTGGGTGTGCCCGACGAAAAATCGGGCGAGGCCGTCAAGCTGGTGATCGTGAAGAAGTCGCCCGACCTCACCGAGGCCGATGTGCGCGAGTTCTGCCGCCGCGAGCTCACGGGGTACAAGCAGCCCAAGGTGATCGAATTCCGCACCGAGCTGCCCAAGACACCCGTCGGGAAAATCCTGCGCCGCGAACTGCGCGACAAGAAGTGAGGCCGCAGGGCCCCGCTTCACCCTTGCGGGCGGCTTCGGCCGCCTTTTTTTTCAGAGGCGATTTCATGACAACAGCCATCCTCAGCGCAATTCCCGAAGAACAATCCGGTTTGGTCGCCACCTTGCAGCAGCCCCAGCGCAGGGTGCACGCGGGGCGTACCTTCTGGACCGGGTCGCTGCACGGCCACAGCGTGGTGCTGGCGCTTTCGGGCATTGGCAAGGTGGCGGCGGCCACCACGGCCACGGCGCTGATCGAGCGCTTTGGTGCGGCCCGCATCGTGTTCACGGGCGTGGCTGGGGGCGTGGGCGATGGTGTGCGGGTGGGCGACGTGGTGGTGGCCCAGGACTATGTGCAGCACGACATGGATGCCTCGCCCCTGTTCCCGCGCTGGGAGCTGCCCGGCTATGCGCGGGCACGCCTGGCCTGCGATGCGGCTTTGTCGGATCTGCTTTTGGAAGCTGCCCGCGCTTGTGTGGCAAGTGCCCAGGGGCGGCTTGACCTCAAAACCGCCAACCCCACCCTGCAGGTGCACCACGGCCTGATGGCCAGCGGCGACCGCTTTGTATCGGCCGCGCACGAGTCCGACCGGCTGCGCACCCTGCTGCGCGAAGCGGGCCACGATGTGCTGGCCGTGGAAATGGAAGGTGCCGCCGTGGCCCAGGTGTGCCTGGACTACGGCGTGCCGTTTGCCGCCGTGCGCACCATTTCCGACCGCGCAGACGATGCCGCGCATGGCGACTTCGCGCTGTTCGTGCAGACCGTGGCCAGCCGCTATGCCGACCACATGGTGCAAACGTTTCTGCAAAGACTATGAACTTGATAGCTGCTGGCGCTTTATCGGTAAGCGCTAATGGTCAATTCGACCATTGTTTGCTACTGACGCGCCCAACGCCAACGCCAACGCCACCGCGGAACCGGCTTCGCCAAGCCGCCGGAAGCGTCCCCCCTCGGGGGCTGAGAGGCCGCGGCTCCAAGCCTGCCTGCGCAGGCTTGGACGGCAACGAAGAGCTAGCGCTTCTGGCGCGCAGCGCCACAGGGGGGTTATTTCAACCAGCCGCGCTTGCGGAAGTACCACATCGGCCCCAGCGCGCTGGCCAGCATCAGGCCCAGCGCATACGGGTAGCCCAGCGACCAGTCCAGCTCGGGCATGAACTTGAAATTCATGCCGTACACGCTGGCGATCAGCGTGGGCGGTAGCAGCGCCACGCTGGCCACCGAGAAGATCTTGATGATCTTGTTCTGGTTGATGTTGATGAAACCGACCGTGGCGTCCATCAGGAAGTTGATCTTGTCGAACAGAAAGGCCGTGTGGTTGTCCAGCGACTCGATGTCGCGCAGGATCTGGCGGGCCTCCTCGAACTGGTCGGAGCTGAGCATCTTGCTGCGCATCATGAAGCTCACGGCGCGGCGCGTGTCCATCACGTTGCGGCGGATGCGCCCGTTCAAGTCTTCCTGGCGGGCGATGGCGGCCAGCACCTCGCCGGCGCGGGCATCGGTCACGTCCCCGGCCAGCACCTGCTTGCTCACCTTCTCCAGCTCGTCGTAGATGTTTTCCAGCGTGTCGGCCGAATACTCGGCGTCGGCGTCGAACAGCGCGAGCAGCACTTCCTTGGCATCCTCGATCAGGCCCGGTGCCCGGCGTGCGCGCATGCGCAGCAGGCGGAACACGGGCACGTCCTCGTCGTGGATCGAGAACAGCACGCCCTTGCTTTTCAGCGCGGGATTGGTCAGGTTCAGGATGAAGGCCACGCGCACTGAACGCGGCTGCTCGTTGTCGTCGATGAGAAAGTCGCTGCGGATGTGCAGGTCACCGTTGTCTTCTTCGTAGAAACGTGCGGATTCCTCGATGTCCTCGTCCATCGCGTCTTCGGGGATGGACAGGCCATAGTGCTGCTTGATCCAGCGCTTTTCCTCGATCGTGGGGTTTTCCAGATCGACCCAGATGGGCTGAAAGCGGGTGAGTTCTTCCAGGGATTCGATTTCTTCCTGGAACAACCGGCCATTGGCAAGCGAAAAGATATTGAGCATGGCTCACTCCCTGGTTGGTGGCATCTGCAGTGGGTTTGGGGGTGCTTTCATCCCCACGGGCAGGCCGGGGAGCTGAAAGCTACCAACTCGGGTAGGTTTCCACGGGGTTTTCTCCGTCAAAGTGCAAGCCGCGGATTATGGCACCGGCCCGTGGCGGATGTGTGACGCGGGCCGGCGGGGGGCTCAACGGCTGGCGGGGGCGGCCTGCACCAGCGCCAGCGCACGGCACAGGTCCGCCCAGGCCGCCGCCTTGTTGCCCTGGGCGCGCAGCAAAAAGGCGGGGTCGTAGGTGACGATGGCGGGGCATCCCGCCAGCTGGTGCAGCCCGGCGCGCAAACGGCCCAGGGGTTCGGTGCGTGCCAGGGCCGCCCGGGCCGCCACATGGCCCAGTACCAGCACCATGGCGGGGCGCAGCGTGGCCACCACCTCCTCCAGTGCCGCGGTTACATCGGCGGCACCTGCAGCGGCGCCGGTGGGGGGGCGCTCCAGGGGTGCCAGAAAAACGCGGGGGTGCAGGTGCAGCCGCATGGCCCGCAGCATGTTGTCCAGCAGGCGGCCGGCTTCGCCCGCCAGGGGGGCCGTGGGCGAGAGGCTCTCGGCCACCACCAGCCAGCCGGCACCCAGCCCGACCGGCGTCTGCGCGGGGTCGGCCGTGGGGTAGAGCGCCTGCGGCGCATGCAGGATCAGCGCAGGTGCGTTGCCGCCCTGCGGCACGGGCGGCTGGACGGCCGGGGCGGCGCCCGGGGGGATTGCACGTTCCCGTGCGGTACGCGGTGCCGGTTGGGAGCCGGCATCGGGTACGACCACAGCCGGCGGGGGCGTGGCGGGTGCGGTCGCAGTCTGCTGGGCGCGCACGGCATCGGCCACGGGGGGGGGCGCTGGCACCGGCGTTTCTGCGGGTGCCCAGACGGTGACACCCATCTCTTGCAGCATGGCGCGCTGGCGCGCATCGAGGTGAAGGCTCATAACGGCCGGCTCATGACCACGGCGTCCTCGCGCTGGCCCGCAGGGGCCGGGTAGTAGCGCTTGCGCTCGCCCACGCGGCGGAAACCGTGGGTCTGGTAGACATGCAGGGCGCGCTCGTTGCTCACGCGCACTTCCAGCCACAGCCACTGGGCACCCCGCCCGCGCGCCCACAGCGCCAGCGCGTCGAGCAGCACGCGCGCCCAGCCTTGCTTTTGGAAGGCCGGGGCCACGGTGATGTTGAGCAGATGCACCTCGTCCACCCCCATCATGGCCACGAAGTAACCCAGCAACTGGTCGCCCGCCATCAGCAGCTGGACCTGGTAGCCCGAGGCCATCGCATCGGTGAAATTGCCCCGTGTCCAGGGATGGGAATAGGCGCTGCATTCCACGTCCAGCACGTCGTCCAGCCGGAACAGCGTGAGCGGCTCAAAGCGTGCCTCGGGGGCATTGGCAGGGGGCGAGAGGATGGCGCTCATGGTGTGGTCTGTGCGGGCTGGGCGGCACGCAGGGCAGCCCGTTCGGCAGCGGTGTATGCCACTTTATCGCGGATGTAGCGGGGCAGGGCTTCGCGGGCCGGCACGGCGCCGCCCGCTGCGAGCAGGGCGGGGACCAACCGCAGCAGGGCCGTGGCCGTGGGCAGCGCGCTGGCGTGCAGGGCGTCAGGGGCCAGGCGCCCGGCATAGGCGGCCCCGGCGTTGCCTGCCAGGGTCCAGCCTGCGGGCACCTGCACGGCCTCGGGGGCGCACAGGCCGAAGTCGCCATCGGTGCGCCAGTGGCTGGCAACGCCGCCCTGGGCGGGCTGCCATTCGCAATGCGCCACGTACACCTCGTCCATGCGCGCATCCAGCGCGGCCACCACCTGGGTGCAGCCATGCTGGTGGCGGGCCTCCTCGGCCACCGCGAGCAGGGTGTCCACCGGCAGCACCGGCACGCCCGTGCCGCCGCGCGCGCCAAAGGCCAGCCCCTGGGCCACCGCGCAGGCCGTGCGCAGGCCGGTGAACGAGCCCGGGCCGCGGCCAAACACGATGGCGTCCAGCGTGGCAAAGGACAGCCCCGCCTGCTCCAGCAGCGTGCGAATGGCGGGAATCAGCGTGGACGAGGTCTGCGCCCCCCCCGGCCCGGTGTGCTGCCACGAGGCATCTCCGGCCTGCACGGCGATGGAGAGGGTGTCGGTGCTGGTGTCGAAGGCAAGCAGGTTCATGGGGCCGGGTGGGTCTGGATTCGGAGTGCAATTATCAGGGGCGTACCAGCGCGCTGGGGGATTCATCGGCCTGTGCGATGCACCCCGGCGATAGACTTGGCCGATGATGTCTGTTCCTGTGGGTTGCCGTGCGACCGTTGTGCGCTGGGGGTTTTTGTGCCTTCTGTCCGTGGGTGGTGCGGTCCAGGCCCAGGCGCCGGCACCGCTCCCTGCCGAGGTGGAGGCGGCACTGGTGCGTGCCCATCTGCCCCGCGAGGCCCTGTCCGTGCTGGTGGCGGATGCACAGGCCGGCCGCCAGGCACCGCGGCTGGCACACCGCGCGCAGGTGGCCACGAACCCCGCTTCGGTCATGAAGCTGGTGACCACCTACGCGGCGCTCGACCTGCTGGGCCCCGCCTACACCTGGAACACGCCGGTGTATGTGGACGGCACGGTGCAGGGCGGCAGCCTCAAGGGCAATGTGTACATCCAGGGGCAGGGCGATCCCAAGCTGGTGATGGAGCGTCTGTGGCTGCTGCTGCGCCGCCTGCAGGGCCAGGGCATCCAGGTCATTGTGGGCGACATCGTGCTGGACCGCACCGCTTTTGACGTGCCCGACCACGATGCCGCCCGTTTCGACGGCGAGCCGCTGCGCCCCTACAACGCGGCGCCCGATGCCTTGCTGCTGAACTACAACGCGGTGGCCATGGCGTTCGTGCCCGATGTGGCCGCCGGACTGGCGCGCATCCGGTACGACCCGCCACTGGCCGGCGTGCAGCGCCAGGCCACGGTGCCACTGGCCGCAACCGGCGCGGAGTGCGGCGACTGGCGTGCCGCCTTGCGGGCCGAGCTGACCGACCCGGCGCGTACCGCGTTCCAGGGCGTCTATCCGGCCGGTTGCGGCGAGCGCGTGTGGGCGGCGGCCTATCCCGATGCCAAGGGCTTTGCCGCACGCGCGGTGGAGGGCATGTGGCGCGAACTGGGCGGCAAGCTCACGGGCAGCGTGCGGGATGGCAAGGTGCCTGCGGGGCTCACACCGGTGTTCGTGGCCACGTCGCCCTCTCTGGCCGAGGTGGCGCGCGACATCAACAAATACAGCAACAACGTGATGGCGCAGCAGCTGTTTCTCACGCTCGCCTTGCGCCGCAACGGTGTGGCCACGTTCGATGGCGCGCGCGACACGCTGCGCCAGTGGTGGCAGGGGCGCATCGGTGATGTCGAACCGCCCATGCCCGACAACGGTGCCGGCCTCAGCCGCGAGGCCCGCATCAGCGCCCAGGCCCTGGCGCGCATGCTGCAGGTCGCCTGGCAGTCGCCGGTGATGCCCGAGCTGGTGTCGTCCCTGCCGATTGCCGGTGTGGACGGCACGCTGCGCCGCAGCCAGAGCCGTGCGGGCGCTGCCCACCTCAAGACCGGCAGCCTGCGCGACGTGATGGCCGTTGCCGGCTATGTGCATGCCGCCAGCGGCCGCCGCTATGTGCTGGTGGCCATCGTCAACCACCCGCAGGCGGGCGCCGCGCGGCCGGTGCTCGACGCCCTGGTGGACTGGACCGCGCGCGATCAATAGCCCTCAAAGCAATTCACACCATGCCCCTGCACGACCTCATCGGCTACCTGGCCGCGACCCTGACCACCTGCAGCTTTCTGCCCCAGGCGCTGCATACGTTCCGCACCCGCGACGTCAGCGGCATCTCGCTGAGCATGTACGGCACCTTTACGCTGGGGGTGGCGCTGTGGCTGGCCTATGGCGTGGCACTGGCCGCCTGGCCCATCGTTGCGGCCAATGCCGTCACGCTGGCACTGTCGGGTGCCATCCTGGGCATGAAGCTGCGCTACGGTGCGCGCCGCAAGGACTGAAATCCGGGGGGTCGCCCAGGCGTCTGGGCGTGGGTGCGGTCCGCGTAATTCCCTATGGATGCTGCAGTGCGGGTGCGCGCACGATGCGACGCTCTTCATCGCTCCAAGGGGTCGCTTCATGACGTATTTCCGCCTTTCCTGTGTTGCCGCAGCCGCAGCGTTGCTGGTCGCCTGCGGGGGCTCGGAGGGGCCGCAGCGGGGGGCGCTGGTGGAGCCGGCCGCGACGCTGACCACCCTGACCGCCGCGCAGATCGATGCCACGACGGCGGCCAGCGGCCTGCAGGCGATCAGCGGCAAGGCCCGGTGCGATGTCCGGGTGGTGGCGCTCAACTACACCACGGTGGGCGTGCGGGACGGTGAGAGCACCAACGCATCGGGCGTGATGCTGGTGCCGGGCGGCCCTGCCTGCACCGCGCCCGCGCCCCTGGTGGCCTACGCCAAGGGCACGGATGTGCAGAAGCCCCGCACGCTGGCCAACCCGCAAGACGGTGAAACCTTCTTGCTGGCAGCGATATACGCCGCCCAAGGGTACGCCGTGGTGGCCACCGATTACCTGGGCTTTGCCCAATCGGCTTATGCCTACCACCCGTATCTGCATGCCGATTCAGAAGCCACGGTGGTGCTCGACTCCGTTCGCGCCGCGCGGGCGGCGGCGGCCAGCGTGGGCGCCAACCTCTCGGGCAAGGTGATGTTCACCGGCTATTCACAGGGTGGTCATGCGTCCATGGCCGCCCACCGGGCGGCGGAGCGCGACCATGCCGGCGAGTTCAACGTGGTGGCTGGCGCCCATCTGGCGGGGCCTTACAACCTGTCGGGTCAGCTGCGGGTGCCCGATGCGATTGCCGGGGTGCAGTTCTTCGTGCCTTACCTGGTGACCTCGTGGCAAAAGGTGTATGGCAATGTCTATGCCGACGTCAAGACGGCCTTCAGGCTGCCTTATTCGGGCTACATCGAAACCCTGTTGCCCAGCCCCACGCTCAACACCACCACGCTGGTGTCCTCGGGCGCATTGCCCGGTGGCCCCGGTGTCACGCCCAACCAGGCCCGGGACCTCGTGTTCCAGCCCGAGTTCCTGGCCGCAGCCCAGGCCGGCGGCGCCAACCCGTTGTTTCTGGCGGCAAAAAAGAACGATCTCCTGGGCTGGAGCCCCAAGGCGCGCTTGCTGCTGTGCGGTGGGGCGGGCGACCCCACGGTGCCGCCGGCCATCCACCAGCAGGCCATGAAGGCCGACTTTGACAGCCGGGGGTTGACCAACGTGGCTTCGGTGGATGTCGATGCGCTGGTGCAGGCCACGTACGGGCCTGGTGGCAAGGCGCCCACCGACCCGGCCTCGGCCGCGTTTGCCACGTATTACGGCAACTACCACGGCACCTACGAGCCGCCGTTTTGCCACGCCCAGGCGCGGGCGGTGTTTGATGCCGTCCAATAGCCAGGCACTGCGCATAGGAAAAAAGCCGACCCTCGGGCCGGCTTTTTGCTGCCTGTGCGCGGTGCGGCTTACCAGCGGGCCCGCAGGCGGTCGTAGGCGTAGTCGCCCAGCTGGCGGTGGGCCGAGGGCGTCAGGTAGACCGCGTCGGCAAACACATACTTGTCCTGGTTGGCGCCAGCGAGCAAGGTAGAGGTATTGCACAGGGCCGAATTGACCTGGCCGGTGCCAATGCCGATGCCGTTGCCCGCATCCACCGAGGTGCACACCGGCGTGGTGGCGTTGTCAAAGCTGTAGGAGCTCGGGGCATTGGTGAACAGGTTGACGTAGTAGGCCGCATCCACATACAGCACGGTCGCGCCCAGATCGACGATGTTCACCAGCAGGCCGTCGTTGAAGCGGCTGCTGGCGTTGTGGAGCAGGGTTGCCTGGCTGGTGGCCGTGGCCCAGGGCGACTTGCTCATGTCGTAGGTGCCGGTTACCACCACCTGCTTGGCGCCTGCATTGACGAGGCGGCGCACCTGGCCCGCCAGTTCCTGGCCGGCTGTACGGGCTGCGGCCAACATGTTGGCTTCGGTCTGGGTGCCGGCCTTGAGTGCCGCCATGCCCGCGATCACGTCACTGGCCCCGGCGTTGACGAACACCACGTCGCTGGCACCAAAGCTGCCGCCGGCCAGAAAGCGGTCGATCTGCTCGGTGACGGTGAGGGTGGTGGTGTCGCCAGCCGCATCGGGCTTGGCCGAAACGCGTGCATTGCCCACGGCATAGCTCAGGCCGCCCGATGCCACAGGGGTGATGGTCTTGCCGTAGCGCAAGGCAACCTGCTGCGTCCAGTTGCTGACGGAGCCGTCGTTGACGGTATAGCGCGCGCCTTTTTGCCCCACGTCGCTGAAGGCATCGCCAAAGGCAATGAAACGGTCGGGCGTGAGCTTCGATTCGATCGTGCTCGAACCACAGGCCGCGAGCAACGCTGCCGATGCACATGCGGCGACCACGAAGGTGCGGCGCATCCAATTTGCTGCCATGTATTTCTCCAGAAAAGTGGGGGCTAGTTTAACGACGCAAGGTCAACGGATGTAAAGCGCGGGGCTCAAGCCGCCGCGGCGCGCTGCAGCCGGTCGCGCACGCCTTCCCACTCGGGAGTGGCGGGCGGGGTCTCGATCCAGATCAGCTTCACGGCCTGGTCGTCAAAGCCGCGCAGCACGGCAAACAGCTGCTGGGCGGCGGCGGCGGCGTCATCGGGCATGCGGCGCATTACCAGCCTGGACGAGCGTGTGTGCAGCGCGCTGCGGGCATAGACGGCGATATGGGCCGCGTCGGCGCCCAGCAGGTCCAGCGCGGTCTGCAGCGCCCGGGCGTCCATCAGGCGCACCTTGGCGGCAGGGGCGTAGTGGGCCTCCAGCGTTCCGGATGCCCGTGGTGTATGCGCTGGCAGCTCTTCTTTGGAGAGCGGCTGGATGCCGCAGGCCGCCGCAATCTGCGCCCGCGTGATGGCGCCCGGGCGCAGCAGCACGGGCACGCCGCGCGTGCAGTCCACGATGGTGCTTTCAATGCCCACGGCGCAGGGGCCGCCGTCGAGCACCAGCAGGTCGGCACCCAGCTCGTCCTGCACATGCCGGGCGGTGGTGGGGCTCACGCGGCCGAAGCGGTTGGCGCTCGGTGCCGCCACGCCCCACACGGGTGGGCCGCCGTGGGTGGCGGCATCGCCGGGCGCGGCGCAGGCCGCCAGCAGCGCATGGGCCACGGGATGCGCGGGGCAGCGCAGGCCCACGCTGTCCTGCCCGCCGGTGGCGGCCGTGGCCACACCCGGCAGGCGTTGGAGGATCAGGGTGAGCGGGCCGGGCCAGAAGGCGTCGACCAGCTTCTGTGCAAAGTCCGGCACCGTGCTGGCGAAGTGGCCGATGCCCGCGGCATCGGCCACATGCACGATCAGCGGATGGTCGCTGGGGCGGCCCTTGGCGGCGAAGATCTGCGCCACGGCGGCATCGCTGCTGGCGTCGGCCGCCAGTCCATACACCGTTTCGGTGGGCAGGCCCAGCAGGGCGCCGCTGCGCACGGCGCGCGCGGCGGCGGCGATGGATGCGGGCAGGGTGCCATCCAGAATCATGGTCGGAGCGGCGCCATCAGAACGGTGCGATACCCAGCAAGGCCGCGGCCTTCAGGGCGGTGGCACGCGCAGCTTCAGGGGTGGCCGCGGTGATGTTGAGGTGCCCCATCTTGCGGCCGCGTTTGGCTTCGCGCTTGCCGTACAGGTGCAGATGGGCGCCGGGCAGCGCGAGCACGGCGGCCCAGGGCGGCGTCTGCTCCGCATCGCCCTGGGCAAACCACAGGTCGCCCAGCAGGTTCAGCATGACGGCGGGGCTGTGCTGGTGCGGCTGCGTCAGCGGCAGGCGGGCCATGGTGCGCACCTGCAGTTCGAACTGCGACACATCGCAGGCGTTCTGGCTGTAATGGCCGCTGTTGTGCGGGCGGGGGGCGATCTCGTTGACCACCAGGCTGCCGTTCTGCAGCACAAAGAACTCCACGCACAGCACGCCTATGTACTGCAGGCCTTGTGCTACCGATTTCGCAGCTGCTACCGCTTGTGCAGAAAGCGCCAGGGGCAGATTCCCTTCGTAAACCTCGGTCACGGCCAGGATGCCATCGCGGTGCAGGTTGCGCTGCACGGGCAGGTGGACCATGGCGCCATCGGCGCCGCGCGCCACGAGCACGGAGCATTCGAGCTGCAGGGGCAGCATCTTCTCCAGCACGCAGGGCACCTGGCCGACGGCATCCCAGGCGGCGGCCAGCTCGGCGGCGGTTTTCACGCGCACCTGGCCCTTGCCGTCGTAGCCCATGCGTGCGGTCTTGAGGATGCCGGGCAAGAGATCGGAGGACACGGTGGCCAGTTGCTCGGAAGTTTCGATCACCGCGTAAGGCGCGCAGGGCACGCCGCAGGCCACGAAGTGGGCTTTTTCCCGCGCGCGGTCCTGCGCCACCGACACGGCGCCCGCGGCGGGCGACACAGGGCGTTGCGCAGCCAGCGCGGCCAGGGCCGCAGCGGGCACGTTCTCGAATTCGGTGGTCACCGCATCCGCCAGGCGGGCCAGTTCGGCCAGGCCCTGCGGGTCTTCGTAGTCCGTCTGGATGTGGTGGTGGCTCACCAGCCCGGCAGGGCTGGTGGGGTCGGCGTCGAGTACGGCGGTGAAGTAACCCATGGCCTGGGCCTGGTGCACGAACATGCGGCCCAGCTGGCCGCCGCCGAGCACGCCCAGCGTGGATCCCGGCAGCAGCGGTGGGAGAGAAGTGTCTTGGCTCATGCGGCAGGCGGTAGGGTCATGTTGCGCGCCACCTCGGTCTGCTCGGCGCGAAAGGCTTCGAGCCGCTGGCGCAGTTCGGGGTTTTCAGTGGCCAGCAGGGCCACGGCAAACAGTGCGGCATTGGCGGCGCCAGCGGTGCCAATGGCAAACGTGGCCACGGGGATGCCCTTGGGCATCTGCACGATGGAGTGCAGCGAGTCCACGCCCTGCAGGTGGCGGCTGGCCACGGGCACGCCCAGCACGGGCACGGTGGTCTTGGCGGCAATCATGCCGGGCAGGTGGGCGGCACCGCCGGCGCCGGCGATGATGGCCTTCAGGCCCCGGCCAGCGGCCGCCTCGGCGTAGGCAAACATGTCGTCGGGCATGCGGTGGGCGGAGACCACGCGGGCCTCGTGCGAAATACCGAATTGCTCAAGGATTTGCACTGCGTGCTGCATGGTGTCCCAGTCGCTGCTGGAACCCATGACCACGCCGATCTGGATGGGTTTCATGGTGTTGGAGGTGCTGAACCGCGGGCTGCGCCCGCTGCACCGCTGTAGGTGGAACCCGCGATTTTACTTTTTGCGCCTCCCCGGCTGGCGCGGGGGCATTTCGATGGGCCAAAATAGCGCGCAAACCGCTTCACAGGCCCCTGGCCCCACACCACCATGATTGACGTCACCGTAGAAAATTTTGAAGCCGAGGTGGTTGCCGCCTCGATGAACGTGCCCGTGCTGGTGGACTTCTGGGCGCCCTGGTGCGGCCCGTGCAAGTCGCTCGGCCCCATCCTCGAAAAGCTTGAAACCGAATACGCCGGCCGCTTCAAGCTGGTCAAGATCGATTCGGACCAGGAGCAGCAGATCGCCGGCATGTTCGGCATTCGCAGCATTCCCACCTGCGTGCTGCTGATGAATGGACAGCCCGTGGACGGCTTCATGGGCGCCTTGCCCGAGGGCCAGGTGCGCGCGTTTCTCGACAAGCATCTGCCCTCGGCCGAAGCGTTGGAGGCAGAAGCCGAGGAAGAAGAGGCGCTCGATGCGCTGGCCGAAGGCGATACCGACACCGCGCTCGAAAAGCTGCAGCATGCCGTGGTCACCGATCCGGCCAATGACGATGCGCGCTTTGACTACGTCAAGCTGCTGCTGCAACTGGGCCGCGAAGACGACGCCAAGGTGGCATTTGCCCCCGTGATCGCCAAGGCCGCTGCGTCGCGCAAGCTCGGCGCCTTGAAAGCGTGGATGGATGCTCTGGATTTTGTGGCTGCTAGCGCAGATGGTGAAAGCGCTGGAGCCGATCTTGATGCGAAAATTGCCGCGAACAAGCGTGATTTCGACAGCCGCTTCGCCCGCGCCCGCTGGCTCATGGCGCGGCAGCGCTGGACCGACGCGATGGACGAACTGCTCGAAATCCTGATGCGCGACAAGGCCTGGAGCGAAGAGGCGGCGCGCAAGACCTATGTGGCCATCCTTGAAATCATCGAGCCGCCCAAGGTGAAGGTGGCGGAAGGCCAGATTCCCCCCGAGGACCCGGTGGTGGCAACCTACCGCCGCCGCCTGAGCTCCGTCGTGCTGAGCTGACGGCGCTGTTCACTGCATGAAAAAAGGCCCCTCGGGGCCTTTTGCCTTTGCAGGGGCGGCGCTCAGCCCGTCAGGCGTTCGAGCGCCTCGCGGTACTTGGCTGCGGTCTTTTCGATCACGGCCTGTGGCAGGCGGGGCGAGGGCGCGGTCTTGTCCCAGGGCTTGCCGTTGACCTGGGCCCGCTCCAGCCAGTCGCGCACAAACTGCTTGTCGTAGCTCGGCGGGTTTTCGCCCTGGGCCAATGCCTCGGCATAGCCTTCCACGGGCCAGTAGCGCGAGCTGTCGGGCGTGAGCACTTCGTCCATCAGCACCAGGGTGCCATCGGGCGCCAGGCCGAACTCGAACTTGGTGTCGGCAATGATCATGCCTTTCGCCAGCGCGATCTCGGCCGCGGCCTGGTAGATGGCGATGCTCAGGTCGCGTATCTTCGTGGCCAGGTCCAGGCCGATCATTTCCACCGTGCGCTCGAACGTGATGTTTTCGTCGTGCTCGCCCGCTGCGGCCTTGGCGGCAGGCGTATAGATGGGCTCGGGCAGCTTGGCGGCGTTGGTCAGGCCAGCGGGCAGGGGCACGCCGCAGACCGACTGCGACTCCTGGTACTCCTTCCAGCCGCTGCCGGCGAGATACCCGCGCACCACGGCTTCCACGGGAATCGGTCGCAGGCGCTGCACCAGCATCGAGCGGCCGCGCACCTGCGCCGCCTCGGCCGGGCTGACCACGCTTTCGGGGTCGTCGCCCGTCAGGTGGTTGGGGCAGATGTGGCCGAGCTTGTCGAACCAGAACAGCGCCATCTGCGTGAGCAGCTCGCCCTTGCCGGGAATGGGCTCGCCCATGATCACGTCGAAGGCCGACAGGCGGTCGCTGGCCACCATCAGGATGCGGTCGTCGCCCACGGCGTAGTTGTCACGCACCTTGCCGCGTGCCAGCAGGGGCAGTGAGATCAGGGCAGAAGTGTGCAGGGCAGAGGTGCTGGGCTGGGTCATGGTGATGGTGCGGGCTGGCGGAACGTGGGGGCGGGTCTGGGCCGGAAATTGTTAAAGATTGCGAAAAATCAGGCGGCTTGGGACCGGTGGATTTTACGTGGCGGCAGGCTGGTTAGGCGCTGTGGCCGCGGGCGGCTTGTGCGCTGGCCCGGCGGGGGCGGGGTGGTTGCCTGCAGGGTGGGCGGCACCGTGGTGCCGTTGCGCGCAAGGGGGTGTGCCCATAGCCCGCTCATTGTGCGCGCTTTTGGCTGCCACGGCACCTGCGCTGGCATAACCCGGCCGCCGGGGGCGGTATGGGATTGCTTTTGGCCTGGCGCGGGGGCATAGTGAATTCACGCCGAAGGATGCATCCGAGTTCCCCGGGCCGCTCTTTGATCCAGGGCGGCATTTTTGTCACAGAGAGCCACAGGAGACTTTCATATGAACCTGACGATCAGCGGTCACCACATCGAAGTTACCCCCGCCTTGCGCAATTACGTCACCACCAAGCTGGACCGGATCACGCGCCATTTCGACCAGGTTGTCGACGTCAAGGTACTGCTGACAGTAGAGAAGCAAAAGGAAAAGGAGAAACGGCAGCGAGCGGAATGCAATATCCACGTCAAGGGCAGCGACCTGTTTGCAGAAAGCTCCCACTTCGACCTGTATGCCGCCGTGGATGAGCTGGTGGACAAGATGGATCGCCAGGTTGTGCGCCACAAGGACCGCATCCAGGACCACCACGACGCATCCAAGCGCGAAATGCTCGCATAAACCATGCAGGTGCAGCCTGCCAGCCGCAGCCGCCCATCGGGCGGCTTTTTGCTGCCCTGCTCGTGGCTATCAGGGTTTTTGCCAATGTATGCATAATTGTTACCCTGACCATGAACCGACTCGCCTCTATCCTGCCCTCTGCTCAAGTCCTTGTGAGCGTTGACGCCACCAGCAAGAAGCGTGCTTTTGAAGAAGCGGGTCTGCTGTTTGAAAGCCTGCACGGTCTTTCGCGGGCGCTGATCACCGACAGCCTGTTTGCGCGCGAGCGCCTGGGCTCTACCGGCCTGGGGCACGGCGTGGCCATCCCGCATGGCCGCATCAAGGGGCTCAAGGCGCCGATGGCCGCGGTTTTCCAGCTGGCGCAGCCGATTGGCTTCGATGCGCCCGATGAAATGCCGGTCGGATTGCTGATTTTCCTGCTGGTGCCCGAGGCCGCAACCCAGAAGCACCTGGAAATCCTCTCGGAAATCGCCGAACTGCTGAGCGATTCGGTGCTGCGCGAAAAGCTCAAGGCCTGCGACAATGCCACGGTGCTGCACGGCATGATCGCCGAGTGGCAGTCCACCCAGGTGGCCTGATTTTTCCCTTGACCCTGGCGGGACTGCCTTGAAGCCCAACGTCGTCAGCGCCGATGTCCTGTTCGAGGAATTCCGGGGCACCCTGAAATGGGAGTGGCTGGCGGGCCTGGGCGCCTCCGAGCGCCGCTTCGACGAGGTGGCGGTGCGCGCGGCACGCTCGGGCGCCGATCTCGTCGGCTACCTCAACTACATCCATCCCTACCGGGTGCAGATCCTGGGCGAGCGCGAAATCGCCTATCTCACCAACGCCACGCCGGAAGACTGCCAGCGCCGCATCGGGCGCATCGTCACGCTGGAGCCGCCGGTGCTGGTGCTGGCCGACGGCCAGGCCGCGCCGGATGCGCTGCTGTCCATGTGCGAGCGCGCACAGATCCCGATGTTCGCCACGCACGAGTCTTCGGCGTTCGTCATCGACGTGCTGCGGGCTTACCTTTCCAAGCACTTTGCCGACCGCACCACGATGCATGGCGTGTTCATGGACATTCTGGGCCTGGGTGTGATGATCACGGGCGAATCCGGTCTGGGCAAGAGCGAGCTGGGGCTGGAGCTGATCTCGCGTGGCAACGGCCTGGTGGCCGACGATGCCGTGGACCTGTTTCGCATCAACCAGACCACCATCGAGGGCAAGTGCCCGGAGCTGCTGCAAAACCTGCTGGAGGTGCGCGGCATCGGTCTTTTGGACATCCGCGCCATCTTTGGCGAGACCGCCGTGCGCCGCAAGATGCGCCTCAAGCTCATCGTGCACCTGGTGCGCAAGGAAACGCTGGAGCGCGACTACGAGCGGCTGCCCTACGAGCCCCTGACGCAGGACGTGCTGGGCGTGCCAGTGCTCAAGGTCGTGATCCAGGTGGTGGCGGGGCGCAATATTGCCGTGCTGGTGGAGGCGGCCGTGCGCAACACCATCTTGCAGTTGCGCGGCATCGATACCTACCAGGAATTCGTGGAGCGGCACCGCCGCGCCATGGAGCGCGACTCAGGGGACTGATCCGCAGGTCCCTGAAGGGGTGCGCACCGAGGAGCGAATTGCCTCAGGGGGCTTCATTTCACGGCGCAGTGCGCGCACTGGCCATACAGGGCCATGGTGTGGTCCTGTACCGCCCAGCCCTTGGCCTTGGCAATGATCTGTTGGCGTTTTTCGATTTCCGGATCGTAGAACTCTTCCACCTTGCCGCAGGATGTGCACACGAAGTGGTCATGGTGCTGGCCTTCATTGAGTTCGTAGACCGCCTTGCCGCTTTCGAAATTGCTGCGGATCAGGATGCCCGCCTGCTCGAACTGCGTGAGCACCCGATAGACCGTGGCCAGCCCGATGTCCGAGCGTTCTTCCAGCAAGACGCGAAAGACATCCTCGGCCGTCATGTGGCGTTGCGCGCCCTTCTGGAAAATCTCCATGATCTTCAGGCGCGGCAGGGTTGCCTTCAGGCCTGTGCTTTTGAGTTCGTCGATATTCGTCATGACCCTGTCTTTCGTGCGCCAGCGGGCTCGACCAGCCACGCAGGACCAGCCGCTACAATGGATTCATCATAGCCTTACGACCCTTTCCCATGCCCGTCAAAGCCCATTGCAGCGCCCGCCTGGGCGTGACCTTGTTCATCGGTGCCTGCCTGGCGGCCTTGGCTGGCTGCGGCAGCCTGGACAGTGCCAGCAACCGCCTGGCCAGCATCGTGACGCCTTACAAGATGGCTGTGGTGCAGGGCAACTTCGTTTCCCGCGAGCAGGTCGAGGCGCTTCAGCCGGGCATGAGCCGGCAGCAGGTGCGGGATATTCTCGGCACGCCCCTGGTGACCAGCCTGTTCCATGACGGGCGCTGGGAATACGTGTTCACCATCCAGCGTCCCGGACAGGAACTGCAGACGCGCAAGCTCACCGCGTTCTTCCAGGGGGATCTGCTGCAGCGGTTCGACGGTGACACCATGCCCTCCGAAACCGAATTTGTGGCGTCCCTGGGATCGCGTACCACCAAGGGCAAGGTGCCCGTGCTGGAGGCCACCGACGCCCAGCTGGCGCGTTTCCCCGCACCCGAGCGTGCGCCCCAGGCTCCCGTGCCGGCGCCCGCCGAGCCCGCTTCCAACTCTTACCCTCCGCTCGAAGCGCCTGTGCGCTAAGGGCTGCGGCCCGGGGCACCGGCATCCGGCGTTACCCGCCACATACACCGATACAGGAATGACATGACAGGCAACTCTTTGCCCAACCCAGCCGCTTTCCCCTCCTTGCGCGTCGCGGTGGCGGGCGCGTCCGGCCGCATGGGCCGCATGCTGATCGAGGCCTTGCGCGCCAGTGACGACATGGTGCTGGCCGGTGCCCTGGATGTCGCGGCCAGCCCCGCCATCGGCTCCGACGCCACGGCTTTCCTGGGCCACGCCAGCGGAGTGGCCATCACCGCGGATTTGCGTGCGGGCCTGAAGAACGCCGATGTGCTGATCGACTTCACCCGCCCCGAAGGCACGCTGGCCCATCTGGCCATGTGCGCCGATCTGGGCGTGAAGGCTGTCATCGGCACCACGGGCTTCACGGAGGCGCAGAAGGCCGAGATCGCGGCATGTGCCCAGCGCACCGCCATCGTGATGGCGCCCAACATGAGCGTGGGCGTCAACGTCACGCTCAAGCTGCTGCAGATGGCGGCCAAGGCCATGGCGACCGGCTACGACATCGAGATCATCGAGGCCCACCACCGCCACAAGGTCGATGCCCCCTCGGGCACGGCCCTCAAGATGGGGGAGGTGATTGCGGATGCGCTCGGGCGCGACCTCAAGGAATGCGCCGTCTATGCGCGCGAGGGCGTCACCGGCGAGCGCGATCCGTCGAGCATCGGCTTTGCCACCATCCGCGGGGGCGATATCGTGGGCGACCATACCGTGCTGTTCGCCGGCATTGGCGAGCGCATGGAAATCACCCACAAATCGTCCAGCCGCGCCACCTATGCCCAGGGCAGCCTGCGTGCCGTGCGCTTTCTTGCAGACCGCAAGGCCGGCATGTTCGACATGTTCGACGTGCTGGGCCTGAACTAGACCCGCAGCGAGCCGGTATGGACGCATTGCACTGGTGGCGCCAGGGGGATGCCGTGACGCAGGGCACGGCCCTGCTGCTGCTGGCCATGTCGGTGGCCAGCTGGGTGGTGATCTTCTGGAAGATGCGCCTCATGCACCGGGCCACGGCCGACATGGCGCGCTGCACGGCGGCTTTCTGGCAGGCTCCATCGCTGGCCATCGCGGTGCAGCGCCTGCCGTCTTTTGACCGCGAAGCGCTTTTTCTCCCTTTGGTTGTTGCTGCAAATTCAATAGCGAATCAGTCGAACCCCGGTACACAGGCCACCCTGGCCACCTCCGGGAGCCTGTCGCAGCAGCTGACCCGGGTGTTGCGCGATGCCCTGCATGGCGCCTTGGGGCGATTGCAGTGGGGGCAGGTGCTGTTGGCCACCGTGGGTTCCACGGCCCCCTTTGTCGGCTTGCTGGGCACGGTCTGGGGCATCTACCATGCGCTTTCCGCCATGGCGGGTGCCGGGCAGATCACCATCGATCGCGTGGCCGGCCCCGTGGGCGAGGCCCTGGTGATGACGGCCGCCGGCCTGGCGGTGGCCATTCCAGCCGTACTGGCCTACAACGTGTTCGGCCGTTTCATTGGCCGCATCGAGGCCGACCTGGAAGGTTTTGCGCGCGACCTGCGCGAGTTGCTGGCCGACACGGCCCCCGTTCAGGGGAGCGCCATGGCACGACCCGCCGCCGGGCCGCCCCAAGGCCGGTCAGTCCCCTCGGGGGGCAGCGAGCCAGGCGCAGCGGGGAGCGTGGGGGCATGAGTTTCGGCCGACTGGAACGCACCCCCGGGCCCCAGCCCATGAGCGACATCAACATGACGCCCCTGGTGGACGTGATGCTGGTGCTGGTGGTGATCTTCATCCTCACGGCGCCCTTGCTGGCCAGTGCCATCCGCCTCGACCTGCCCCGCGCGCAAGGGGCCACGCCCGGCGCCGCGACCCCGTTCGTGACCCTGGTGGTGGACCGCAGCGGTCAGGCCTATCTGGACGATCAGCCCTTGTCGCAGGCCGCCCTGGCCGAGCGGCTGCAGCGCATTGGTGCCGCCCGGCCCGACACCGAGGTGCAGTTGCGTGCCGACGCGGCCGTACCCTATGGCCGCGTGGTCGAAGTCATGGGCGCAGCCCACAGCGCGGGGCTGCAGCGCATCGGTTTTGTCGCCGAGCAGCCCGCAACAGTCCCCTGAGCCACCAGCGCAAGGCCCGGCGCCGCGTTCGTCACCGCCTAAAATCTGCCAAAGCAGCAGCCCAGCGGCTGCACTCCTCTCACCCAGCAGAGCCTCCATGCAAGAAAAATACTCTCCCCAAGACGTCGAGCGCGCCGCGCACGACCACTGGACCGCCACCGACGCCTACCGCGTGACGGAAGACGCGAACAAGAAGAAGTTCTACGCTTGCTCGATGCTGCCCTACCCCAGCGGCAAGCTGCACATGGGCCATGTGCGCAACTACACCATCAACGACATGCTCACGCGCTACCTGCGCATGAACGGCCACAACGTGCTGATGCCCATGGGCTGGGACGCGTTCGGCCTGCCGGCCGAGAACGCCGCGCTGAAGAACGGCGTGCCGCCCGCCAAGTGGACGTACGAAAACATCGCGTACATGAAAAAGCAGATGCAGGCCATGGGCCTGGCCATCGACTGGAGCCGCGAAGTCGCCACCTGCGACCCCACGTATTACAAGTGGAACCAGTGGCTGTTCCTCAAGATGCTCGAAAAGGGCATTGCCTACCGCAAGACCCAGGTCGTGAACTGGGACCCGGTGGACCAGACCGTGCTGGCCAACGAGCAGGTGATCGACGGCAAGGGCTGGCGCACCGGCGCCACGGTGGAAAAACGCGAGATCCCCGGTTACTACCTCAAGATCACCGACTACGCCGAGGAACTGCTCGATTTCGTGACCGGTGACAAGCTGCCTGGCTGGCCCGAGCGCGTCAAGTTGATGCAGGAAAACTGGATCGGCAAGAGCGAAGGCGTGCGCTTTGCCTTCCCGCACGACATTGCAGGCGACGATGGCGCGCTGATTGGCGACGGCAGGATGTACGTGTTCACCACGCGTGCCGACACCATCATGGGTGTGACGTTTTGCGCCGTGGCGCCCGAGCACCCGCTGGCCGCCCATGCCGCCCAGACCAACCCCCAGCTGGCAGCCTTCATTGAAGAATGCAAGAGCGGCGGCACCACCGAGGCCGAGCTGGCCACGCAGGAAAAGAAGGGCATGCCCACGGGTCTGTTTGTCACGCATCCGCTGACCGAGGAAAAGGTCGAAGTCTGGGTCGGCAACTACGTGCTCATGGGCTATGGCGACGGCGCCGTGATGGGCGTGCCGGCGCACGACGAGCGCGACTTTGCGTTTGCCCTCAAGTACGGCATCGAGATCAAGCAGGTGGTGCTGGTCGATGGCGAGCACTTTGATTACCACCAGTGGAGCGACTGGTACGGCGACAAGCAGCGCGGCGTCACCATCAACTCCGACAGCTTCAGCGGCCTTTCCTACAAGGACGCCGTGGCCGCCGTGGCCCATGCCCTGCAGACCAAGGGCCTGGGCGAGACCAAGACCACTTGGCGCCTGCGCGACTGGGGCGTGAGCCGCCAGCGCTACTGGGGCACGCCGATCCCGATCATCCACTGCGACGAGCATGGCGCCGTGCCCGTGCCTGAGAAAGACCTGCCGGTGGTGCTGCCCACCGACTGCGTTCCTGACGGCTCGGGCAACCCGCTGCACAAGCACGAGGGTTTTCACGCCGGTGTCGTGTGCCCGGTCTGCGGCAAGGCGGCGCGCCGCGAAACCGACACCATGGATACCTTTGTCGACAGCTCGTGGTACTTCATGCGCTATTGCGATCCGAAGAACAGCGAGGCCATGGTCGCAGACGGCACGGCCTACTGGATGCGGGATCAAAATAATGCCGCTGGCGGCAGCGGCATGGACCAGTACATCGGTGGCATCGAGCACGCCATCCTGCACCTTCTGTATGCGCGTTTCTGGACCAAGGTCATGCGCGACCTGGGGCTCGTGAAGGTCGATGAGCCCTTCACCAAGCTGCTCACGCAAGGCATGGTGCTCAACCACATCTACAGCCGCCGCACCGCCAAGGGCGGCAAGGACTACTTCTGGCCGCACGACGTGGAGCATGTGCTGGGCGAGGACGGCAAAATCGTCGGCGCCAAGCTCAAGAACGAAGCCACCAGCGGCGACGGCTTGCTGCCCGTGGGCACGCCGATCGACTACGAGGGCGTGGGCACCATGTCCAAGTCCAAGAACAATGGCGTGGACCCGCAGGACCTGATCGAGAAGTACGGCGCCGACACCGCGCGCCTGTACACCATGTTCACGGCCCCGCCCGAAGCCACGCTGGAGTGGAATGACGCGGCGGTGGAGGGCAGCTACCGATTCCTGCGCCGCGTGTGGAATTTTGGGGTGAAGTTGTCTGCCAAGAACATGGAAGCTGCCAGCGCAAGCGTGGCAAGCGCCAAAGCCCTCAAGAACGTGGAATTCGGCAAGGAGGCGAAGGCCCTGCGCCTGGAGATCCACACCGTGCTCAAGCAGGTGGACTATGACTACCAGCGCATGCAGTACAACACCGTGGTCTCGGGCGCGATGAAGATGATCAACGCGCTGGAAGACTTCAAGGCACTGGACAGCGCCGGCGCCCAGGCGGCGCTCATCGAAGGCTTCGGCATCCTGCTGCGCTGCCTGTACCCGGCCACGCCGCATGTGGCGCACAGCCTGTGGTCGCAACTCGGTTACGCCGGGTCTCTGGGCGATCTGCTCGATGCGCCCTGGCCGCAGGTCGATCCCGATGCGCTGGTGCAGGACGAGATCGAGCTGATGCTGCAGGTCAACGGCAAGCTGCGCGGCTCCGTCCATGTGCCGGCACAGGCCGACAAGGCCGCGATCGAGCGCATCGCGCTGGCCAGCGAGGCGTTTGTGGCGCACGCGGCTGGCGCCGCACCCAAGCGCGTCATCGTCGTGCCAGGCCGTCTCGTGAACGTGGTAGTGTGACCGTGATGCACAAGCGCACACTGCTCTGTCTCGCGCCCGTGGCACTGCTGGCCGCCTGTGGGTTTCGCCTGCGGGGGGTGCCCGAGTTTTCCTTCGCAACGCTCTACGTGGCGGCACCGCAGGGCTCGTCCCTGGCGCGGGAGCTGATGCGCACGCTGCAGGGGTCGGGCAGCACACTGAAGGTGCTGCGCGATCCCGCCGACCTGCCGACCGCCGAGGCCGTGCTCGACCTGCTGTCGGAGCAGCGCGAGCGCGTGGTGGTGGGCCTCAATGCCTCGGGCCAGGTGCGCGAGCTGGAGTTGCGCCTGCGTGTACGCTTCAAGCTGCGCACACCGGCCGGCGAAGAGCTGATTCCCAACACCGAGCTGCTGCAGCAGCGCGAGATCAGCTACAACGAAGCCATCGCCCTGGCCAAGGAGGCCGAAGAGGCCCTGCTGTACCGCAACATGCAGACCGATATCGTGCAGCAACTGCTGCGCCGGCTGGCGGTGGCCAGGCGCTGACGCCGGCTCAAGGCGCAGACACTGAGGCCGACGGCGCGCGCATCAGCGTGCTCTTGCCAAACAGCGATTCCACCAGGTCCACGGCCAGCGCGGCCGTACGGTTGCGCACATCGAGGGCGGGGTTGAGCTCCACGATGTCCAGCGAGGCCAGGCACCCGCTGTCGGCGATCATCTCCATGCACAGCTGCGCTTCGCGGTAGGTGGGACCGCCGGGCACCGTGGTGCCCACGCCGGGTGCGATGTCGGGGTCGAGAAAGTCCACGTCAAAACTCACATGCAGGTGGGTGCGGGCATCCAGTCCGGCCAGCGCCTGCTGCATGGTCTGGCGCATCCCGACCTCGTCGATGTGGCGCATGTCAAATACCTCCAGGCCCTGTTCGTGCACAAAGCGCTTTTCGCCTGCGTCCACGCTGCGGATGCCGATCTGGCGGATCTGGTCGGGGCGCAGCGCCGGGCCGCCGCCGGGCATGCCCGCCAGTTGTGTCAGCGCGGCCGGGCCAAAGCCGCACAGGCAGGCCACGGGCATGCCGTGCACATTGCCGCTGGGGGTCAATTGGCTGGTGTTGAAGTCGGCGTGGGCATCGAGCCACAGTACGCGCAGCTGCTTGCCCGCCTCGGCGCAATGGCGCGCCACGGCGCTGATACTGCCCAGGCCCAGGCAGTGGTCGCCGCCCAGCAGAATGGGCAGGTGGCCCCGCTGCAGCTCGGCATACACGGCATCGAACACGCGCTGGTTCCAGTCCACCACCTCGGGCAGGTGGCGGTAGCCGTCCACGGGCGGCTGCCAGGGATTGGAGGGGCCGCTCAAGTTGCCCCGGTCCAGCACCTGCAGCCCGTGCAGCTGCAGCGCCGCCTGCAGCCCGGCCACGCGCAGGGCCTCGGGGCCCATGGATGCGCCGCGCGCGCCCGCGCCAATGTCGGTGGGGGCGCCGATCAGGCTGATGGATTGGGCGCTGCGCAGGGCGTTGGGGGGCATGGTGCTGGGGCTTTCGGGCAAGGCGGCAGAGGTTGGTGCGGGCACTGGCGCCCGGGAAGCATTCTCGGGGCTTTGGGCGCCCATGAACAGCAAAACAGCAGACCAGTCCGTGCCCGCTGTGGTGCCCCGTGCGCTGGCGTCCTGGCGGCGGGGGCTGTTCGGCGCATGGCAAGGCGATAAACTTTGCCGCATGCAAGTCGCCCTGGCCCAACTCTCACCGCATCTTCAACGGGGCCTGTCGCCGCTTTATGTGCTGCATGGCGACGAGCCCTTGCTGCAGCAGGAGGCGGCCGACGCCATCCGGGCCACCGCCCGGGCCCAGGGCTATTCCGAGCGCAGCAGCTACACCGTGGCTGGCGCACACTTTGACTGGAGCGCGGTGCTGGCCGCAGGCGGCAGTCTGAGCCTGTTTGCCGACAAACAGTTCATCGAGATCCGCATCCCCTCGGGCAAGCCTGGCAAGGACGGCAGCGTGGCGCTGCAGCAGATTGCAGAGGCGGCCAAGGGCAACGACAGCACGCTCACGCTGGTGATGCTGCCCCGCCTGGACAAGGCCACGCGCACCGGTGCCTGGTTTGCCGCGCTGGAGGGCAACGGAGTCTCCCTCCAGATCGACCCCATCGAGCGCGGCATGCTGCCGCAGTGGATTGCCCAGCGCCTGGCCGCGCAAAACCAGCGCGTGGTGGCGGGCGAAGAGGGCCAGCGCACGCTGCAGTTCTTTGCCGACCGCGTGGAAGGCAATCTGCTGGCCGCACACCAGGAGATCCAGAAGCTGGCCCTGCTGCACCCCCCGGGCGAGCTGACGCAGGCCCAGGTCGAGGCCGCCGTGCTCAACGTGGCGCGTTACGACGTGTTCAAGCTGTCCGAATCAGTCCTCGCCGGGCAGACGGCCCGCGTGCAGCGCATGCTCGACGGCCTGCAGGCCGAAGGCGAGGCCGAGGTGCTGGTGCACTGGGCGTTGGCCGAGGACATCCGCGCCCTGAAGCGCGTGAAAGACGCCATGAACGCCGGCCGCCCGCTGCCCATGGCCCTGCGCGAAAACCGCATCTGGGGCCCCAAGGAGCGCCTGTTCGAGCGCATCCTGCCCAAGGCCAGCGATGCCGCGCTGGCGCGCCTGCTGCAGTCGGCGCATACGGTGGACGGGATCGTGAAAGGGCTCAAGCAGCCCGACTGGCCGCAGGACGGTTGGCAGGCGCTGCAGCGGCTGGCGTTCCAGCTGTGCCGGCTGACGCAAGCGGCGCGGTGAGGTTTCACCGCCAGGTTTTCATTGTTTTTTGGCTCTGGATCTTATCCATCAAGCGCTGATAGCTATCAGAAAAATAGTATTGGTTCAGATGGATTCCAGCAGGCCACGCGCCTTGTCGACCCACATCTGCAGACTGTCGACCAGATCCTGCTGGCTGAACGAGCAGCTTTCTTCGGAGAACAGCGCGCTCGATTCCAGCCGGTCCAGCAGGCCGTGCAGCACCTCGGCGTAGCGCGGCGGCAGGGCGGCGAGCAGTTCGGCCTGTTCGCGGGCGGTGCGGCTGAGGGCGGACGCGGGCAGGGCGCCCGCGGTGAAGGCCTGGAGTGCTTCTTGCACGGGTTGGAGCAGGTGGGAGCGTGTCATCGGAGCCGCCGCAAAGTGTGAAGGGGCAAGGGTAACCGCTGTGCGGCGGGCACGCAGCGGGGTATCTGCGGCAAAATCCTGGCATGAACGCCCTCAATGTCACCGAATACACCCACGCCCTCGGTTTGCAGGCAAAAGCGGCCTCTGCGCTGATGGCCAAAGCGCCAGCAGCTATCAAGAACAAAGCGCTCAAGGCCCTGGCCCGCCTGCTGCGCGAGAACGTGGACGCATTGCAGACCGACAACGCCATTGACCTGGAGCGCGCCCGCGCCGCCGGCCTGGCCGAGCCGATGGTGGACCGCCTCAAGCTCAGCCCCAAGGTGCTGGAGACCTGCGCCCAGGGCTGCGAGCAGCTGGCGGCCATGCCCGACATCATTGGCGAAATCATCGGCATGAAGCAGCAGCCCAGCGGCATCCGCGTGGGCCAGATGCGCGTGCCGATCGGCGTGTTCGGCATGATCTACGAGAGCCGCCCCAACGTGACCATCGAGGCGGCCAGCCTGTCGATCAAGAGCGGCAACGCCTGCATCCTGCGCGGCGGCTCCGAGGCGATCGAGTCGAACAAGGCACTGGCGAGACTGGTGCAACAGGCCCTGGCCGAAGCGGGCCTGCCGCAGGACGCGGTGCAGCTGGTGCAGACCACCGACCGCGAGGCCGTGGGCCAGCTCATCACCATGCCGCAGTTTGTGGACGTGATCATCCCGCGCGGCGGCAAGGGCCTGATCGAGCGCATCAGCCGCGATGCCAAGGTGCCGGTCATCAAGCACCTGGACGGCAACTGCCACACCTATGTGGACGATCCCTGCGACATCGCCATGGCCGTGAAGGTCGCCGACAATGCCAAGACCAACAAGTACAGCCCCTGCAACGCCAGCGAAGGCCTGCTGGTGGCGCGCGGCGTGGCGGCGGAGTTTTTGCCGCAGATCGGCGCCGTGTATGCCGCCAAGGGCGTGGAGATGCGCGGCTGCCCCGAGGCGCTGGCCATCCTGGGCCAGGTGCCGGGCGCGAAGCTGGCGGCCGCCACCGAGCAGGATTGGAGCGAGGAGTACCTGGCGCCCATCATCAGCGTGAAGGTGGTGGCGGGCGTGGACGAGGCCATCGCCCACATCAACCGCTATTCCAGCCACCACACCGACGCCATCCTGACCACCAACCACATGCACGCCCAGCGCTTTCTGCGTGAGGTGGATTCGGCCAGCGTGATGGTGAATGCCAGCACGCGGTTTGCCGATGGTTTCGAGTTTGGCCTGGGGGCCGAAATCGGCATCAGCACCGACAAGTTCCACGCGCGCGGGCCGGTGGGGCTGGAAGGCCTCACCTCGCTCAAGTACGTGGTGCTGGGCGAGGGCGAGGTGCGGGTCTGATTTGCTGCTTATTTCATCGCTGGTTGCGCTTGCCAGTATTGCGCTGAAAGCCAATACCACATGAAGATCATCATCCTCGGAGCCGGCCGCGTGGGCCAGATCGTGGCCGACAGCCTGGTGTCCGAGCGCAACGACATCACCGTCATCGACACCGACGCCGAGCGTCTGCGCGACCTGGAATCGCGCTATGACCTGCGCGGCGTGGTGGGCAACGGCATCGAGCCTGCCGTGCTGGCCGAGGCGGGCGCGCAGGACACCGATCTGCTGATCGCCTGTGCCGCCCAGGACGAGACCAACCTGGTGTGCTGCAAGGTGGCGCAGCTGGTGTTCAACATCCCCAAGCGCATTGCGCGCGTGCGCTCCACCGGGTTCCAGCGGGATGAGCGCCTGGTGTCCACCGAAGGCTTTGCGGTGGACCGCATCATCTGCCCCGAGGAATCCCTCACCCGCTACATCGGCAAGCTCATCGAATACCCCGAAGCCATGCAGGTGCGCGAGTTCGCTGGCGGGCGGGCCTGCCTGGTGTCGGTGCGGACGCGGGCCGGCGCACCCATGGTGGGCCACACCGTGGCCGAGATGCGCAGTAGCACCCCCGAGGTGGCGGTGCGCCTGGTGGCCATCTATCGCCGCTTTCCGGAAGAGCCCGACCGCTTCGTGGCCTGCGCCGGAGAAACCCGCATCGAGCCCAGCGACGAGGTTTTTGTGCTGGCCGCGCGCGAGCACATCGCCCATGTGCTGGCCACCTTGCATCGCCAGGGCGCCACGCCAGTGCGGCCGGTGCGGCGCATCATGATCGCCGGCGGCGGCCGTGTGGGCCTGCACCTGGCGCTGGAGCTGGGCAGGGAGCCGGGGCGCTATCTGGTGAAGATCATCGAGGACGACAGTGCGCGCTGCATCGAGCTGGCCTCGCGCCTGCCGTCCGACACCCTGGTGCTGCAGGGCGATACCACCGATGAAAACCTGCTCGGTGACGAGAGCATCGACGAGATCGATCTCTTTCTGGCCCTGACCGACGACGACGAGGACAACATCATGTCCTGCCTGCTGGCCAAGCGCATGGGCGCGCGCCGCGTGCTGGCGCTGATCAACCGCCGCAGCTATGCCGACCTGATGCACGGCACGCAGATCGACATTGCCCTGTCGCCCGCGCAGGCCATGCTGGGCGAGCTGCTGGCCTATGTGCGCCAGGGCGATGTGCAGGCCGTTCACAGCCTGCGCCGGGGCGTGGCCGAGGCGCTGGAGATCGTGGCCCGTGGCGACCGCAAGACCTCGCGGGTGGTAGGCCGCAAGGTCAGCGAGCTGGCCCTGCCGCGCGACGTGCACATCGGCCTGATCGTGCGTGGCCTGCCGGATGCGCCGGATGCGCACGATGCACCCGGGGGGGCGCCCGATGCGCCGCGCGAGCCGCAGGTGATCATTCCGCGCAGCGCCACGGTGATCGAGAGCAATGACCATGTGGTGTTCTTCCTGCCGCACAAGCGGCTGGTGCGCGACGTGGAAAAGCTCTTTCGCGTGAGCGCCACTTTCTTCTGAACCGGAACAGGCCCGCGAGAACACCATGGTGGACATGTTTCCCGTCCTGCGCGTGCTGGGCATCCTGGTCATGATCTTTGCGCTGTCCATGGGGCTGCCGCTGGCGGTTTCTCTGTGGACCCAGGACGGGGTGTGGCATGTGTACCCCCTGGCCATGGCGGCCTCGCTGCTGGTGGGCGCCTGGCTGTGGTGGCGTCTGCGTCTGTTCCGGCAGGAGCTGCAGCCACGCCATGGCGTGATGCTGGTCTCGCTGGTGTGGATGCTGCTGCCACTGGCGGCTGCCGTGCCGCTGATGCTGGCGGGGCACCACACAGGGCGGCCGATGTCGTTCACGCACGCGTACTTTGAAGCCGTTTCCGGCCTGACCACCACGGGCGCCACGGTGCTGACGGGCCTGGACACCCTGCCCGTGTCGGTGAACGTGTGGCGCACCTTTTTGCAGTGGATGGGCGGCATGGGCATTCTGATCCTGGCGGTGGCGGTGCTGCCACTGCTGGGGGTGGGTGGCAGCCAGCTGTTCAAGGCCGAGGCGGCCGGACCGCTCAAGGACACCAAGCTCACGCCGCGCATGACCGGCACCGCCAAGGGGCTGTGGGGCGTGTACGCCCTTTTCTCCACCCTGTGTGGCCTGGCCTACTGGGGGGCGGGCATGGCGCCGCTGGATGCGCTGATGCACATGTTCTCCACCGTGAGCCTGGGCGGGCTGTCCTCCCATGACCAGAGCTTCGGGTATTTTCGGTCGCCGCTGCTGGAGGCCATCTGCATCTTCTTCATGCTGGTGGCCAGCTGCAATTTCGCACTGTATTTCGTGGCCATCCGCAAGGGGCAGTGGGGTGGCTTCTGGCGCGACCCGGAGCTGCGCGCCACCCTGTTCACGCTGGTCGGCGGCGGGCTGCTGGTGGCCGGGTTGCTGTGGGTCAAGGGGGTGTATGCGCCGCTCGATGCGCTGCGCCACGGCATGTTCAACCTGGTGTCCCTGGCCTCCACCACCGGCTATTCCACGGTGGACTATCTGGGCTGGCCGGTGTTTGCGCCCGTGTTCATGCTGCTGCTGTCGGGCCTGGCGACCAGTGCGGGCTCCACGGGCTGCGGCATCAAGATGGTGCGCGTACTGATCTTGCTCAAGCAGGCGCGCCGCGAAATGAACCGGCTGGTGCATCCGCGCGCGGTGCAGCCCGTGCGGCTGGGCGACGCGGTGGTGGACAACCGGGTGATCTTCTCGGTGCTGGCCTTCATGCTGGTGTATGGCGCCACCATTTTTGGCCTGAGCATGGTGCTGCTGCTGACCGATCTGGACCTGGTGACCGCGTTTTCGGCCGTTCTGGCCAGCGTCAACTGTACGGGGCCGGGCCTGGGCAGTGTGGGCCCCGCCGCCAACTACGCCGGGCTGACCGATTTCCAGATATGGGTGTGCACCCTGGCCATGCTGCTGGGGCGGCTGGAGATACTCAGCTTCATGGCCCTGCTCACACCGGCGTTCTGGCGGCGCTGAGCGGCAGGTGGCCAGCCCGCGCTGCCTTGCGAATCGTTGGCCCGACCCCAACTCCTACAATTCACCGCAATCGCTTTCCAAGGGCATCTATGGTTCCGCATCTCATCACGGCCCTCACGGGACCGATCAATGAACTCGAACAGCGCATCCTTGACTCGATGCCCGCCATCGAACGCTGGTTTCGCCTGGAGTGGATGGAGCACACGCCGCCGTTCTACACCTCGGTCGATATCCGCAATGCCGGCTTCAAGCTGGCGCCCGTGGACACCAACCTGTTCCCGGGCGGCTGGAACAACCTCACCAAGGAGATGCTGCCCCTGGCCGTGCAGGCCGCCATGGCCGCCATCGAGAAGATCTGCCCCGAGGCGCGCAACCTGCTGATCATTCCCGAGAACCACACGCGCAACACGTTTTACCTGGCCAATGTGGTGCAACTGCAGCGCATCTTCAACATGGCGGGCCTGAATGTGCGCGTGGGCTCCATCAGCCCCGAGATCAAGAAATCCACCCTGATCGAGCTGCCCAACGGCGACTCGGTGATGCTGGAGCCCGTGATCCGCACCAAGGGACGGCTGGGCCTCAAGGATTTCGACCCCTGCACGATTTTGCTCAACAACGATCTTTCGACCGGCGCGCCGGGCATCCTGGAAGACATTCATGAGCAGTACCTGCTGCCACCCCTGCATGCAGGCTGGAGCGTGCGCAGGAAGAGCACGCATTTCAAGAACTACGAGGAAGTGGCCAAGCGCTTCGGCAAGATGCTCGGCATCGACCCCTGGCTGATCAATCCGCTGTTCAGCCAGTGCGGCGCTGTGGACTTTGCCGAAGGCGCGGGCATGGACGGGTTGCAAAGCGGGGTGGATGCCCTGCTCGCCAAGGTCCGGCGCAAGTACAAGGAATACGGCATCCACGAAAAACCCTTCGTGATCGTCAAGGCCAACAACGGCACCTACGGCATGGGCATCATGACCGTGCGCGATGCCAAGGAGCTCGACGACCTGAACCGCAAGACCCGCAACAAGATGGCCGTCATCAAGGACGGCCAGCCGGTCAGCGACGTGATCATCCAGGAAGGGGTGCTCACGCAGGAGCGGGTGCACGAGGCCGTGGCCGAGCCGGTGGTCTACATGATGGACCGCTATGTGGTGGGCGGCTTTTATCGCATGCATGCCGAGCGCGGCGTGGATGAAAACCTCAACGCCCCCGGCGCCAGCTTCGTGCCGCTGGCGTTCGAGCACAGCACGCACATGCCCCAGCCGGGCGTGCGCCCGGGTGTGAGTGCGCCCAACCGCTTTTACATGTATGGCGTGGTGGCGCGCCTGGCCATGCTGGCCGCCAGCTACGAACTGGAAGCCACCAACCCGGACGCCGAGATTTACGACTGACCCGGGGCCATGCCCTGCCGGGGCGCCGGGGCCGGCGGGTAGTTGTTGCACTGCAACAAGATCTGCGGGGTCGATCCGCCAGCGCGGCGGCGGGCGCACAATAGCGTTCCCAAAAGTTACGGAACCCCGTCTTGCCCAGTGCCGCGGGGGGTGTCAGTGCAAAGTTCCAAATCATCGCTCGCAGCGCTCACGCTGGGCGCCATCGGTGTTGTCTACGGCGATATCGGCACCAGCGTGCTGTACGCGGTCAAGGAAGTTTTCGGCTCGGGCCATGTCCCATTCACGCCGGACAACATCTACGGCATCCTGTCCATCTTCTTCTGGACCCTGACCGTCATCGTTTCCCTCAAGTACGTGGTGCTGGTGCTGCGGGCCGACAACAACGGCGAGGGCGGGCTGATCGCCATGCTGGCGCTGGCCTCGCAGGCAGTGAAAGACAAGCCCCGCCTGCGCAAGGGGCTGCTGGCGGTGGGCATCTTCGGCACCTCGCTGTTTTATGGCGACGGCGTCATCACCCCGGCCATTTCGGTGCTTTCCGCGGTGGAGGGGCTGGAGGTGGTGTCGCCCCATTTCAAGCAGTATGTGATTCCGCTCACGCTGGTGGTGCTGTTTTGCCTGTTTGCCGTGCAAAAGCGGGGCACGGGCGGCATCGGAAAATTTTTTGGTCCCATCACGCTCCTGTGGTTCCTGACCCTGGCCGTGCTGGGGGTGTCGCACATCGTCACCCACCCTGAAATCCTCTGGGCGATGAGTCCGCACCACGCGCTGGGATTCATGTGGGCCCATCCGGGCATCAGTTTCATCATTCTGGGGGCCGTGGTGCTGTGCGTGACCGGGGCCGAAGCGCTGTATGCCGATCTGGGGCATTTTGGCAAACGGCCCATCCGCCTGGCCTGGTTTGGCGTGGCCATGCCGGCGCTCACGCTCAATTATTTTGGCCAGGGCGCGCTGCTGCTGGCCGAACCCGAGGCGGTGAAGAATCCGTTTTTCATGATGGCGCCCGACTGGGCCCTGGTGCCGCTGGTGATCCTGGCAACGCTGTCCACGGTCATTGCTTCGCAGGCGCTCATCACGGGCGCCTTCAGTGTCACCAAGCAGGTGATCCAGCTGGGCTATCTGCCGCGCCTGAACATCCTGCACACCAGCGTGCGGGATACGGGACAGATCTACATCCCGCTGGTCAACTGGGGGCTTTTCGTGGCCATTGTGCTGGCGGTGGTGATGTTCCGCTCGTCCAGCAACCTGGCTGCGGCCTATGGCATTGCCGTTACGCTGGACATGCTGATCACCACCACCTTGACGTTCTTTGTCATCCGCTATGGCTGGGGCTATCCGCTGGCGCTGTGCATTGCGGCCACTGGCTGCTTTTTCGTGGTGGACCTGGCCTTCTTCACGTCCAATCTGCTCAAGCTGTTCCAGGGCGGGTGGTTCCCGCTGATGATCGGCGGTGGCGTGTTCATGCTGATGATGACCTGGAAGGAGGGGCGCCGCCTGCTCAATGACAAACTGCGCGCCGATGCCATCGACCTCAAGGCTTTCCTGGAATCGGTGTTCCTGAACCCACCCACCCGCGTGGACGGCACGGCGGTGTTCCTCACGGCAGAGCCAGGGGCCGTGCCCAATGCCATGCTGCACAACCTCAAGCACAACAAGGTGCTGCATGGCCAGAATCTGTTCGTTACCGTGCGCAACCACGAAGTGCCCTGGATCGGGTTGGACAAGCGCCTGCAGGTCGAGCCCCTGGGGCACGATTGCTGGCAGGTGGTGGTGCATTACGGCTTCAAGAACGATCCCGACATCCCCAGCGCCCTGCACCAGTTGCGGGGGCGGGGCTGTGATCTGGAGCCCATGACCACCAGCTACTTCCTCTCGCGCGACACCATCATTCCCACCATTGGCAGCGGCATGGCGCCCTGGCGCGAGAAGCTGTTTGCCCAGATGCACCACAACGCCAGTGGCGCCGCCGACTTCCTGCATTTGCCCAACAACGCCGTGGTGGAACTGGGCTCCAAGATTGAAATCTAGCCAGATTTACAGAATTTCGGCCTGTGGCGCTTATGTGGTAGGCACAATGCGCTATTAAATATAGAGCAATATTGGTGCATGGCGATGCCAGAATGCACCCATGCAATTTTTCAAAGACCTGAGCCTGTCCGCCTTCACCGCCGGCTTTGTGGCGGTGCTGGTGGGGTTCACGAGTTCCGTGGCCATCGTTTTCCAGGCGGCCCAGGCGTTTCAGGCCACGCCCGCGCAAATCACCTCGTGGATGTGGGCGCTGGGGCTGGGCATGGGCCTGTGCTCGCTGGTGCCCTCGTTGCTGCTGCGCAAGCCGGTGATGGTGGCCTGGTCCACGCCAGGCGCCGCCGTGCTGGCCACCGCCGGACTGGCCGGAGGCTTCAGCATGGCCGAGGCGGTGGGTGCCTTCATGGTGTGTGCCGTCCTGATCACGGTGGCGGGTGTGACACGCTGGTTCGAGCGCGCCATGAACCGCATTCCCGTGGAGATTGCCGCAGCGCTGCTGGCGGGGGTGCTCGCGCGCTTTGGCATGCAGGCCTTCGCTGCGGCGCAGACGGCCCTGCCCCTGGTATTGCTGATGCTGGGGACGTATCTGGTGGCGCGCCGGCTGCTGCCGCGCTATGCCGTGGTCATCACGCTGGCGCTGGCCATCGGTTTTGTTGCGCTGCGCGGCGAGATGTCCTGGTCGGCCATCCGCCTGGAGCTGGCCATGCCCGTTTTCACGGCGCCGCAGTTCACCTGGTCTGCGGCCATCAGCCTGGCCCTGCCCCTGTTTGTCGTGACCATGGCCTCGCAAAACCTGCCGGGCGTGGCGGTAATCCGCGCCACGGGGTATGACCTGCCGGTGTCGCGCCTCATCACCATGACGGGGCTCGCGACCCTGGTGCTGGCGCCCTTTGGTGGCTATGCACTGAATTTCAGCGCTATCACCGCCGCCATCTGCATGGGCCCCGAGGCCCACCCGGACCGCACCAAACGCTACACGGCCGCGGTGTCCTGTGGTTTGCTGTATGTAGTGATCGGCATCTTCGGCGCGGTCGTCACGGGCCTGTTGACCGCGTTTCCCAAGGAACTGGTGGTGGCCATCGCCGGCCTGGCTTTGCTGGGCACGATCGGTAGCGGTCTGGCCGCCGCGCTGCAGGGCGAGCCCCATCGCGAGGCGGCGCTGATCACCTTCCTGGTCACCCTCAGCGGCGTGGTGGTGGCGGGGGTGGGGTCTGCGTTCTGGGGCGTGGTTGCCGGCAGCCTTGCGCTATTTGTGCAACAGTACAGGCGTTCCCAAGCCGAGAGCGTCTGACCAGGTCGGATGCAGTGAATGCGGCAATGCCATTGGGGCGGCAGCCTGTTCACCCTGTTGATACTTAACGCACGATCCTTTTTCCTGAAAAACCATGAAACTCCTGTTCATCGCTGATCCGCTCGAAGGCTTCAAGATCTACAAAGACACCACCTTTGCCATGATGCGCGAGGCACAGCGGCGTGGACACCAGCTGGCGGCATGTCTGCCACAGGATCTGGTGTGGCAGCGTGGCAGCCAGGTGACTGCTCGGGTGCGCGACATTTCTCTCACGGGCGATGCGACCGATTGGTTTCAGGCGCAGCCACTGCGCAGTTCTGCCCTCACGGCGTTCGATGCCGTGCTCATGCGCAAGGATCCGCCCTTCGATAGTGAATATTTTTATGCCACCCACTTGCTTGAACAGGCCGAGCGGGAGGGTGCACGCGTATTCAACAAGCCGCGCGCCTTGCGCGATCACCCGGAAAAGCTGGCGATCATGGAGTTTCCCCAGTTCATCGGCCCCACGCTGGTGACCCGTGATCCGCAAGACATCCAGCACTTCCATGCAGAACACCAGGACATCATTCTCAAACCACTCGACGGCATGGGAGGCATGGGTATTTTTCGGGTGGGTCCGGACGGGCTGAATCTGGGCAGCATCACGGAAACACTCAACCGCCACGGAGCGCAAAGCGTGATGGTGCAGAAATTCCTTCCGCAGATCGTGGACGGTGACAAGCGTGTCCTCATCATCGGGGGCAGGCCGGTGCCTTTCTGCCTTGCACGCATCCCGCAGGGCAGTGAAGTCCGGGGAAATCTGGCGGCGGGCGGCAAGGGCGTGGCTCGGCCACTGTCTGCGCGTGACTGGGAGATTGCCGAAGCGCTGGGTCCTGTCTTGCAGAGCCGGGGTTTGCTGCTGGCAGGCGTGGATGTCATCGGAGAGTGCGTCACCGAAATCAACGTGACGAGCCCGACGTGCTTCCAGGAGATCCAGGAACAGACGGGCTGCGACGTGGCGTATCTGTTCGTGGACGCGCTGGAGGCGGTTGTTGCCGCGCACGGCTGAAGACGGCGGGCAAAGTTGAACGTTCCCACTTTTCCATGCTATAGTCGATGGCTTCGCTGCTGTTGGCCTTCTTTGTGAGGGTTCTGGAGGCGGAGGAAAAAAGAAGATGGTTTTGGGTTTTTCTGGGTAAAAACCCGGTATATAATTCAAGGCTTCGCTCGGTGGATCTGGTTGCTGCAAGCGGCTGGGTTTGGAAGGT
>NZ_JBXAGC010000024.1:0-67283 GCF_058793725.1 Acidovorax sp. GW835-FHT14B10 | reverse complement strand
CAACTACCGCAGAATCGTGTAACCGCGTTGACGGCGCCGCCGATGGCCACATATCTCGGGCCGCAACATAACCGGCGCTATGTGTTGCAACACATAGCGGCGGCTACAAGGCCCTGATTGCCAGTGGCGTGACCGAGGTGGGCTGCCTGGCGCATGCCCGGCGCAAACTCTTTGACCTCCATGCGGCGAACAAAAGCCAGCTTGCCGGGTTCGCGCTGGAGCAATTCGCCAAGGTCTATGACATCGAGCGCGAGGTCAAGGAACTGAACGCCGATCAACGCAAAGCCATTCGTCAGCAGCACACCAAGCCGATCCTGGATGCGTTGCACCAGTGGATGACATTGCAGCGGCAGAAACTGCCCGATAGCTCAGCAACGGCCAAGGCCCTGGATTACAGCCTCAGGCGCTGGACGGCGTTGACACGCTTCGTCGATGACGGGCAACTGCCCGTGGACAACAACTGGATCGAGAACCAGATCCGGCCCATTGCCATTGGCAGAGCCAATTGGCTGTTCGCCGGCAGCCTGCGCGCGGGCCAGCGGGCGGCGGCGGTGATGAGCCTGGTGCAGTCGGCGCGCATGAACGGGCATGACCCCTATGCCTACCTCCAGGACGTGCTCACAAGGCTGCCCACGCACAAGGCCAGCCGTATCGACGAGCTCTTGCCGCACCGCTGGCAGCCCACTGACATCTGATCGTCAGCAATGGTCGCCATCGGCGGTCAACATGGGTTTGCCGTGCGCTTACGAAGAAAGCATCGACTCGGCCGTCAAGTCGCCAACTCTTTCCACCCAGGTACCAGATCTCGACCTCTCGCTGCATGTGCATGTAGAAGAGACCCATCAGACCTGATACCGTTAGCTTTGGATCAAGCTCTCCTCGTCGCTGACCAGCCGCAAGCACCATCTCGAAAATGGGAACCACCTCGGTTGCCTTCCATCCACCGCTATCCATCCAGAGCTTGCTGGGCACGGTGATGAAAAACACTGTGGGAAGGGAGGGATTGCTGTCGTAAAGGCCGAAAAGCCTTGCGTAAAGGGCCCTCAAGTTGACGTCTGCAGCGCAATCAACTGAGACACACTTGCTCATCTCCCCCGCGTAGTACGGAAAGACCTCTCCGTATACCGTTGTGAGCAGGACCTCTTTTGAGTCGAAGTACTTGTAGATGGTGGCGCTGCTGACTCCAGAAAGATTGCTGATCTCGCGGATACCAACGTTGTTGAAATCTTCGTTGGCAAACGCTTCAAAGACCGCCGGATAGAGCCGCTGTCTCAACTCAAGAGGTACGTCATCTCGGCGCCCCCAGTGGGCGGCTAGACTTCCAACATCCTCACCTTTCTTCACTCGCGAAGTCTTCTTTTGCTTCTCGACTGTCGCTGTCATGATCTACCTCTTGTTAAAACATTGTTTTAGTGGAATTGATTCTAAAACGGTGTTTTAGTTATGAACAAGAGATCACCATTGCCATTTCTTGAAATCAAGGGAAAACCACTACTCGTTCGAGTCGATAGTCGTCAGGGCATCACTTGCAGCATGAGCAGGGCCGGCGAGGTCTAGGAAAAATCGGCGATGGAGAGTTTCTTCAGCTCGCTCAAGACCGAGCGCACGGCCAGGAAGGTGTATCGAACGCGAGTGCAAGCCCGTTCAGACGTATTCGATTACATCGAGTGCTTCTACAACCCGACGCGCCGACATTCGACGCTCGGATATCTCAGTCCCGTACAGTTCGAGAAAGCTCAAGAAGCTTAGGTCGGTGTCAACGCAACCGGCAGCAGCCCATCAGTCCATTACGACGCAGAAGCTTGTTCTCCTTGGGCGGACCATGTAAGGCGACGGACCATGTAAGGCGATTCAGTCGCGGCAGGCCTTGTTGCCACGCACCACCACGCGGCCGGTACGCAAGGGGTACTCACGAAAATCTGCTCCAGACCGTTCCACCCGGCACACTCCATGGCCGGGCGGATGAACTTGTTGCAGATGTCGCTTTCGCAGAGGTTTTTCTTGTCCATTCGGCAGGTTGCACCCGCCTTGGGCATGCAGGGGTGGCGTGTAGTTGTTACCGGGTACTACCGCCGCCCTCTGCCACCCGACGAAGCCTTGCCGGTGGCGGCGTATCCGTCAGGCCAGACCTTCGTCCTTCAGCACGGCCTGCACCGCTGGACGCGCTGCCACCCGCGCGCGAAAAGCGACCAGGTGGGGCCACGGTGCGAGGTCGAGGCCGATGTGGCCGGTCCAGCCGAGAACGGTGAAGAGGTAGGCGTCGGCCACACTGAAGTCGGCGCCCATCAGGTAGTCGCGGCCCGCGAGTTGGTCGTTAACGTAGGCAAAACGCCGTTGCAGGCTGCTGCGCGAGACCTCTTTCCATTCGGGCGTGCCGGCGGGGTTGAAGAAGGCGCCGAAGTTGCGGTGCAGCTCGGTGCCGATGAACGTGAGCCAGCCTTGCAGCTGGTAACGCGCCAGCGTGCCATTGGCCGGCGCCAGGGGTTTGGCAGGCACCTGGTCGGCCAGGTACTGGACGATGGCCGGGCCTTCGGTGAGCAGGGTGCCGTCGGCCAGTTGCAAGGCGGGCACGTAGCCCTTGGGGTTGATGGCCCAGAAGTCCTGGCCGCTGGCGGTCTGCTTGGTCTGGAGGTCAACCACCTCCGTCGTGTACGGCAGGCCGGTTTCTTCGAGCACGATGTGCGATGCCAGGGAACAGGCGCCGGGCTTGATGAACAGTTTCATGAAGAATTTTCCTTGGTGGATGGGTAGAAAGAACGGAGCGATTGTGCAGCGCACAGCCATCGCATGCTGTCCGTGCTCTTGACCGCTTCGGCGATCCGCAACCCGATGCACGGAAAGATCTGCCCAGCAAACGCTGGCGCACCCCACCGCTGTACCGCACACGCCACATCCCACCTGGCCGCCAACCCCGCACTGCGGGCACTGGTGCTGCGCTGAACACCCGGCATCTGCGCCGCACCGACGCAACGGCTCCTGGCGCTAGTTGTCCTGGCGCCGGATCAATTGCCGCCCCGAGGGAGTGATGGCCATTTCACCGCCCGCGTTCTTGCGGATGAGACCCCACTCCAGCAGCCGCCCCGACAGGTGCTCCCTGAGCGCGCCATCCTGGGTGATGAGTTCGCCCATCTCCAGCCGCTTGAGTACATCGATTTCGTCCACGGTGGGGTCGAAATGCGCTGCGTGGTAAGTGTTCGTCATGGTCGTTCTCCAACTGGCAGTTCCACATGCCACTGACGCCCCCAGATTAGACCGATGGCCAGCGCAGCGCAAGCGCCCCCGCTGAAAACCTGGCGCAGCACCGGGGCGCCTGCCAGCAAGCGCAGCGGCGCTGCGCGCTTCATGGCGCGGGCCCATCACCCGGCGCAATGCCCTGCGCCATGCCCAGCAGCCACTGCGCAAACGCCGCCAGTACCGGTGGCTGGGCCTGCGCGGGGCTGATGAGGTAGTAGCCGCGCTCGCCGCGCAGCGGGCGCGCGCAGGCCACCACCAGTTCGCCGCTGGCCAGCTCGGCCTCGATCAGCAGGGGTGGTATCAGCGCCACGCCCATGCCATGCGTGGCGGCCACGGCGAGCATGGAGAACAGCTCGTAGCGCGGGCCGTCGAGCGCATGCGGCGCGTCCACACCCATGGCATCGAACCACTGGCGCCAGCCATAGGGGCGCGTGCTTTGCTGCAACAGCGGCAGTTCGGTCAACGCGTCAGGCGCCACCGACTGGTGCGCGCGGCCGCGGCCGCGCGGCGTGGTGGATTCCAGCAGGCGCGGGCTGCACACGGGCACCACGTCTTCGTGCATCAGGAGCTGCGCCTGCACGCCGGGCCAGTGGGCGACCTGCTCGGGGGTGCCCGCGTACAGCGCGGCATCAAAAGTGGTGTCGGCAAACAGAAAGGGCCGCGTCTGCGTATCGATGTGCACCACGATGTCGGGGTGCTGCTGTGCCAGCTGCGGCAGACGCGGGATGAGCCAGCGCGTGGCAAAGGTGGGCACTGCCGCCAGCGAGATGGTGCCGCCCTCGCCCTGGTGCGCCATCACGTCCAGCGTGTCGCGCTCCAACCCCTGCAGCCAGCGCGCCACCTGGCGGCCGTAGTGCGCGCCAGCGGGCGTGAGCACCACGCCGTGGCGCGTGCGGCGAAACAGCTGAACGCCCAGGAATTCTTCCAGCGCCTGGATCTGGCGCGAGACGGCGCTTTGCGTGAGCGACAGCTCCTGCGCGGCGCGCGTATAGCTTTCGTGCCGGGCGGCGACTTCGAAACAGGCCAGGGCCTGGGTGGAGGGGATGTGGCGGCGCATGGTCGAACTCTAGCTCATACATTCCTCAAACGCATATCTGAATGAAAACTCATCGTTTGCGCAAGGTGAACACGGCCACTACGATGCGCACATTCATGATTTTTTATCGGAGACCGCCATGGCCCACGCCGCTTTTCAATGGGACGACCCTTTCCTTCTCAGCCAGCAACTGACCGACGATGAGCGCGCCATCCGCGATGCCGCCGCCGCCTACTGCCAGGACAAGCTGGCGCCGCGCGTGCTGGACGCCTTCCGCCACGAGAAGATGGACACCAGCATCTTCCGCGAGATGGGCGAAGTGGGCCTGCTGGGCCCCACCATCCCCGAGCAGTACGGCGGCCCGGGCCTGTCGTACGTGGCCTATGGCCTGATCGCCCGCGAGGTGGAGCGTGTGGACTCGGGCTACCGCTCGATGGCCAGCGTGCAGAGCTCGCTGGTGATGGTGCCCATTCATGAATTCGGCACCGAAGCGCAAAAGCAGAAATACCTGCCCAAGCTGGCCAGCGGCGAGTGGATTGGCTGCTTTGGCCTGACCGAGCCCGACCATGGCTCCGACCCCGGCAGCATGGCCACGCGCGCCTACAAGACGGCCGGCGGCTACAAGCTCAAGGGCAGCAAGATGTGGATCACCAACAGCCCCGTGGCCGACGTGTTCGTGGTCTGGGCCAAGGAAGTATCCGAAGGCGGCGCCGTCGGCCCCATCCGCGGCTTTGTGCTCGAAAAGGGCATGAAGGGCCTCACGGCCCCCGCCATCCACGGCAAGGTGGGCCTGCGTGCCTCCATCACCGGCGAGATCGTGATGGACGACGTGTTCGTGCCCGAAGAAAACGCGTTCCCCGAAGTGCAGGGCCTGAAGGGCCCCTTCACCTGCCTGAACAGCGCCCGCTACGGCATCGCCTGGGGCGCGCTGGGTGCGGCCGAGTTCTGCTGGCACACCGCGCGCCAGTACACGCTGGACCGCAAGCAGTTTGGCCGCCCCCTGGCCGCCAACCAGCTCATCCAGAAGAAGCTGGCCGACATGCAGACCGAGATCGCCATCGGCCTGCAGGCCTGCCTGCAGTTCGGCCGCATGAAGGACGCGGGCACGGCCAGCGTGGAAGGCACCTCCATCATCAAGCGCAACAGCTGCGGCAAGGCCCTGGACATCGCCCGCCTGGCGCGCGACATGATGGGCGGCAACGGCATCAGCGACGAGTTTGGCGTGGCGCGCCACCTGGTGAACCTGGAAGTGGTGAACACGTACGAAGGCACGCACGACGTGCACGCGCTGATCCTGGGCCGCGCGCAGACCGGGATTGCAGCGTTCTCGAACTAAAGCGAGCCGGAAGGACACCGGCCCCTGCAAAAACACCGCTTCTGCGGTGTTTTTTTCCATCCAACCCTTGATAAACAAGCGTTACTAGCTATTCATTTCATAGTAATGGCACACATGACCCCACTTCCCACCAACGCTGGCGCCCTGGCGGGCATCCAGGTGCTCGACCTCTCCCGCGTGCTCGCCGGCCCCTGGTGCACCCAGATGCTGGCCGACCTGGGCGCGGACGTGGTCAAGGTGGAGCGCCCCGGCGTGGGCGATGACACGCGCCACTGGGGTCCGCCCTTCCTGAAGGACGAGGCCGGCAACGACACCCACCAGGCCAGCTATTTCACGGCCTGCAACCGCAACAAGCGCTCAGTCACCATCGACATGGCCACGGCCGAGGGCCAGGCGCTCATCCGCCAGATGGCGCAGCAGGCCGATATCGTGGTCGAGAACTTCAAGGTCGGCGGCTTGAAGCAATACGGCCTGGACCATGAGAGCCTGCGCGCACTGAACCCGCGCCTCATCTACTGCTCGGTCACCGGCTTCGGGCAGGACGGGCCGTACGCCGAGCGCGCCGGCTACGACCTGATGGTGCAGGCCATGACGGGCCTGATGGGCATCACCGGCCAGGCCGACAGCCAGCCCGGCGGCGGCCCCATGCGCGTGGGCGTGGCCGTCATCGACCTGTTCACCGGCCTGTATGCGAGCAACGCCATCCTGGCCGCGCTGCATGTGCGCGACAACGCCACCAACGGCACCGGCCAGGGCCAGCACATCGACATGGCGCTGCTGGACGTGGGCATGGCCGTGCTGGCCAACCAGGCGTCGGGCTTCCTGGCCACCGGCAAGGCGCCGGGCCGCATGGGCAACAGCCACCCCAGCCTCGCGCCCTACCAGGACTTCCCCACCGCCGACGGCAACATGCTGCTGGCCATCGGCAACGACGGCCAGTTCCAGCGCTTTTGCGCGGCGGCCGAGCAGCCCCAGTGGGCCGCCGACCCGCGCTTTGCCACCAACACGCTGCGCGTGCAGCACCGCACCGACCTCATCCCCGCCATGGAGGCCGTGACCCGCACACGCACCACGGCCGCGTGGATCACACTGCTCGAAGACAAGGCCGTGCCCTGCGGCCCCATCAACACCATTGCCCAGGCGTTTGACGATGCGCAGGTGAAGGCACGCGGCCTGCGCGTGAGCCTGCCGCGCAACGCGGGCGACGGCATCGCGCAGGTGGCCACGGTGGCCAGCCCGCTGCGCCTCTCGCGCAACCCGCCCGTGCTGCGCAACGCGCCGCCGGCCCTGGGCCAGCACACCGATGAGGTGCTGGCCGAATTCGGTCTGGGCGCGCAGGCCATTGCCACCCTGCGCGAGAAAAAGGTTCTCTGAATACGGCGCAGCCGCGCCCCTCTTCGCCACCCCTGCTTCACCATTTCAACAACAGGAGATAAAAGCATGATCCGTCGCAGCGCCCTGGTCCTGGGCATCGTTGCCATTTTCGGCACTGCCGCCCACGCACAGGGCTACCCGCAAAAACCCATCCGCCTGCTCGTGCCCTTTGCCGCAGGCGGCACCACCGACCTGATTGCCCGCATCGTGGCCGAGCCACTGGGCCGCGAACTGGGCCAGCCCGTGGTGGTGGAGAACAAGGGCGGCGGCGGCGGCAGCATTGGCGCAGCCGAAACCGCACGCGCCAACCCCGACGGCTACAACCTGGGCATGGCCACCGTGTCCACCACGGCCACCAATCCGGCCATCAACCCCAAGATCCCGTACAACGTCGCCACCGACTTCGCGCCCATCATCAACATTGCCGCCACGCCCAATGTGATCGCCGCCCACCCCAACCTGCCCTTCCGCGACTACAAGGGCATGCTGGCCGCCGTGAAGAAGGAGCCTGGCAAGTACGCCTACGCCTCGCCGGGCAACGGCAGCATCACGCACCTGATGATGGAGATGTTCAAGCTGAGCACCCAGACCTTCATGGTGCATGTGCCCTACCGTGGCTCGGGCCCCGCCCTCAACGACGCCGTGGCCGGCCAGGTGCCGCTGATTTTCGACAACCTGCCCTCGGCCCTGCCCTTCATCAAGGAAAAGCGCCTCACGGCCCTGGTGGTGGCCGCACCGCAGCGCGTGCCCGCGCTGCCCGACGTGCCCACCTTCAAGGAAGTGGGCCTGGAAAGCGTGAACCGCATGGCCTACTACGGCCTCATCGGCCCCAAGGGCCTGCCCCGGGACATCGTGGACAGGATCAACGCCGCCACCCGCAAGGTGCTGCTGGACCCCGCGATCCGCAAGCGCATCGAGGAAACCGGCTCCATCATCATGGCCGACACCCCCGAAGCCTTCGCCCGCCAGATGCGCGAGGAACTGGCGGTGTACAAGGATGTGGTGGCCAAGCAAAAGCTCCGCCTGGACTGAGGATGTGAAAGAACCGGCCATGCCCTCCGTTGCCCGCATGGCCCGGCTAAGCACATATTCACAAGGAAACAATCTGTAGCGCCATCCAACCATGCGCTTGAAGCTATATTTTTCATAGCAATCAAGCACCACCACGCGCTGCAGGGCAGCGCGGGTGGATGCTGCACCAGGCTGCCGCACCCCCGGTTGGCCGGCAACGACAGCATCGATTTTCAGCGCGGCCGCTCAAACCCGCTCTCGGCCCAGGCCGTGGCGCGGGCGGCGGTGAGCTGGAAACTGGGCGGCACCGGCACCCGTGCCAGTTCTTCGCCCAAGGCGTTCTGCGCACTCAGGGTGGCGGTGGCTCCCTCGTCGTCGGGCACGATGGCCAGGGCCACACGCAGGCGCTCGCCCTGCACGGTGATGGTGACGCTCTTGTTGAGCTGCGCATGCAGCTGCTGCTCGTGGCGGCGCAGCACCTCGCTGGCCGTTTTCACCAGAGTGTTGAAGGCCGATACATCCAGCGGCTTGGGGTTCTTCTTGTCGCGCCCCATGGTCCACGGACCCACCAGCGCGGGCTCGGCCTCGCCCTGCAGCGCCATCGACACGGCCCAGCCATCGTCGTCCTCGTTCTTGATGACGCGCGCCGTCCAGCGGCCGTCGCTCCACAGACGGGGTTCTTGAACGGGGGTAGGTGTGTCGGAGGTGTCGGTCATGGGCGCTGCGGCGGATCGGTGAAAAGGCGCAGAGCATAAGGCCGATGGGTCCGGTCCAGACCACCCGGGGGCAACCAGGCGATCATCCCCCCGCTATCGGGTCGGCCAACGAAGACCATGTGCGCAGCCTCGGCACGGACGGCCATGTAGCCATGGTTCATGGTGGAAGACCTGGCGGATGCCATCCGGCGGGTGCCGCCCGCAGAGTTGGGGAATCGAGCGCGAATTCTTCACAAGAATCGACTCCACCCTTATCAAAAAAGCGCCGATAGCGATATAAAACATCGCTTTTTGCAGGCTGTTTCCGGTGCCCCGACCGGGATCGCCCGAATTTCACCACGCCGTGCAGGCGGGTGGCACCGGCAGGGGCCGCGGTGCCAAGTCAACCAAATGGCGTCCTCGGGCGTCTAATGGAGAGTACCGGCCCACCAATTTGTAACGCTCCGCCGGGGCGCTTTTCAAGGGCTTTACGCAGCGCACGGAACGCGTTGTGCACCGCCAGAGTCTGACCACCATGACACACCTACCTGCCCGCCTTGTTTCCGCCCTTGCGCTCGCCGCGCTGGCCACGGGCTGCGCCGTGGTTCCTGGCGACCCTTACTACACGCCGCAGCCCATCGGCTACGGCGTGTACGAACAACCCACCTACATCTATGGCAGTCCTGCTGCCGTTTACAGCTACCCGGTGGCCCCGCCGCCCGGCTACTACGGGCGCAGGTACGACGACCGCAATCACTGGCGCGAACGCGAGCGGGCCCAGCGCGAGCGCGAAGCACACCGTGAGCGCGAAGCCCTGCACGACCGGGAGATCCGGCGTGAACGTGAAGCCCGCCAGGCCCAGGATGCCCGCCGGGACTGGGAGCGCAATCAGAACCGTGACCAGGCCCGCCGTGAACAGGCCCAGCGCGAGCAAGTCCAACGCGACCAGCACCAGCGTGGTGTGCAGGCCCAGCGCGATGAAGCCCGCCGGGACCAGGAGCCGCGCCAAAATCGCCCGGGCCACCCCCGCGGGAGAAGCGACGCCCCGCGTGGACAGGACAACTGAAAACCGAGAACCTGTGAAAGAACCTGCCATGCCACTGGTGCGCAACTGCCTTGTCACCGGCGTGGCGCTGCTGTGTCTCGCCGCGCAGGCCCAGGTGCTGCGCTGCACCGATGCGCGCACCGGGCAGGTCACCTACACCGACGGAGCCTGCACAGGCGCCGCAACGGTGCGCGAGGTCGAGCCCCGCAAGACCGCGCAAGAAATCCAGCTGGAGCGCGACCAGGCTGCCGAGGCGCTGGCACGCAAGCAGCAGCAACGGCAGGCCGAAGCGGCCGCCCGGCAAATCGACGCCGACCGCGACGCGCAGCGTGAACGCGAACAGGCGGAGCGCACCACCCGCCCGGCAACCCGCCCGCAGGACTATGCACGGTCCGCCGAATGCGCCCGCTCGCGCCGCAACCTCGATGTGGTCGTCAGCAGCGCCAGCGGCAGCTATGACCAGAACCTGCGCGTCGAAACCGCGCAGCGCCAGGTGGACCTGGACTGCCTGGGCCCCGAGGCCTATGCCGAGCTGGAAAAAGCCCGCGCGGCCCGGATGGAGACATCCCCTGCGGTGGTGCTGGTTCCGCCGCGCCATCCGGTCTACACCCGGCCCGCACCACCGCCGCCACCGCCGCCACCGCGCAGAATCACGCAGTGCAACGTGTTCCGCTGTTACGACAGCCAGGGCAACAGCTACCCGCGCTGAACGCCACCCCGGCGCAGGTCAGGCGCGCAGCCCCTCGGCCACGGTGGGATAGCGCAGCCGCAGGCCCAGTTCGCTCAGCAGGCGCTGGTTGTCGAGCCTGCGTGATTCGCTCATGAAACTCAGCAGCATCATCGGCAGCGCATCCTGCGCCGTGCCGCGCGGCACCCTGGGCGGGCGCGGCAGGCCATACAGGTCGGCCGCCAGGTCGAAATACTCGCCCATCTTCATGTCGCTGGCATCGCTGGCGTTGTAGACCCGTTGCGGCCGGCCACGCCACAGCGCCGCCAGGCAGGCGCGCGCCAAGTCGTCCGCGTGGATGTGGTTGGTGTACACGTCGTCCTGCGCCACCAGCACGGGGGTGCCCTTGCGCAGCCGTGCCTCGGGTGTCCCGCCCTCGCGGTCGGGCGCGTAGATGCCAGGAATGCGCAGGATGCTGGTACGCACCCCGGCGCGCCCCAGGTGGCGCACGGCACGTTCGGCATCCACGCGGCGCTGGGCCCGGGGCGTGCCGGGGGCCACGGTGCGGGTTTCGGGCACGCGAGCGCCCGCACAGTCGCCATACACGCCGCTGGTCGAGGCATACACCAGCGACATGGGCAGGCTTCGCAGCCGCAAGGCCCGGGCCAGGGCCAAGGTGCGCGGATCGCGCCACCAGGCGGTGCCCCCACCGCCCTCGCCCGGTGGCGGAGCCAGGTGCAGCACCCGCGTGGCCAGGCCCGACAGGCGGCGCAGCGTGGCAGCGCGGTCCAGATTGCCCACCAGCGGCATCACCCCCTGGGCGCGCAGACTGCCCACGCGTTCGGCCTGGGAGGTGAGCGCCAGCACGCGCAGGCGCTGCGCCCCCGGGCCGGTGAGCAGATTGCGCGCCACGCGCTGGCCCACATCGCCATAGCCCACGATCAGCAGGCGCTCGCGGCGAAAGCGGGATGGCAAAGCGCCCAGGCCGCTGGTCAGGGCAACGGTGCTCATGCGGCCCCCTGCCACGCAAGGGTGTTGCGCACACCGTGGCGCGGACACGCAGCAGGCGTGCACGGCAGCCCCACGGGGCGGCAGGCCCGTGCGCTGTTAAGGGGACGATCAGGTACTAAAGGCAAAATCGGGACCATTCGCTTGAAGACAATTGGAAGAATAGCCCAAGGATACCCACCCTATGACCAGCACCGAGACTGCCAACGCAGCGTTCCAGATCACCGTACAACCCAGCGGCCGCGCTTTCAGCACCCATGCCGGCGAAGCCATCCTGGCGGCTGCCATCCGCAGTGGCGTGGGCCTGCCCTACGGCTGCAAGGACGGTGCCTGTGGCTCGTGCAAATGCAAGAAGATCAGCGGCGCCGTGCACCATGGCGAGCACCAGTCCAAGGCCCTGACGACCGACGAGGAAGCCGCGGGCTTCGTGCTGACCTGCTGCGCCCATCCGCTGACCGACGTGGTGCTCGAATCGCGCCAGGTCACCGACGAAAGCGCCTACCCCGTCAAGAAGTTGCCCGTGCGCGTGACCAGCTTCGAGAAAAAATCGCACGATGTCATGCAGCTGCGCCTTCAGCTGCCCGCCGCCGACACCTTCCGTTACCACGCGGGGCAATACATCGAGTTCCTGTTGCAGGGTGGCGTGCGCCGCGCCTATTCGATGGCCAACGCCCCCCACACCCAGGCCGACACGCCGGGGCTGGAACTGCACATCCGCCACATGCCGGGCGGCAAATTCACCGACCATGTGTTCGGCCCCCTGAAGGAAAAGGAAATCCTGCGCATCGAAGGCCCGTTCGGCAGCTTCTTCCTGCGCGAGGATTCGGACAAACCCATCGTGCTGCTGGCATCGGGCACCGGCTTTGCCCCCATCAAGGCACTGATCGAGCACATGCAGTTCAAGGGCATCGCACGCCCCACCACGGTGTACTGGGGGGGCCGCCGGCCCGGCGATCTGTACCTGCACGACTGGATGCTGTCGCGCGCCGCGCACATGCCCCACCTCACCTACGTGCCCGTGGTGTCCGATGCCCTGCCCGAGGACGGCTGGACGGGCCGCACCGGCTTTGTGCACCAGGCCGTGCTGCAGGACTTTGCCGACCTCTCGGGCCACCAGGTGTATGCCTGCGGTGCGCCCATCGTGGTGGACTCGGCGCGCACCGCCTACAGCGCGGAACGCGGCCTTCCGCCCGAGGAGTTCTTTGCCGATTCGTTCACCTCCGAGGCCGACAAGCACGGCTAACCCCCCCGGTGCCCGCACGGCACGCCGCCGGCAGCGGTGTGCACCGCACCGGCCCGCGGCCATTTTTGCGCCAGGGCGGTTCCATTTTTTGCACAATGGGGCCATGAACCGTCGAAACATCCTCCTCGCAAGTGCCGCTGCCGCAGCGGTTTTCTCTTCTTCCCTGGCCCTGGCGCAGGACGCGGGCGCGCCCATCCGCCTGATCGTGCCCTACGCCCCCGGCGGCCCGCTGGACATCACGGCGCGCGCGCTGGCCGAGCGGGTGCGCGAGTCGCTGGGCACGGTGATCATCGACAACAAGGGCGGCGCCGGGGGCAACATCGGCGCCGACGCCATCGCCAAGGCGGCTCCCGATGGCCTGACCATCGGCATCGCCGCCACCGCCACGCACGCCGTGAACCCCTGGCTGTATGCCCGCATGCCTTACGACGCTGGCAAGGACTTTGCCGGCATCACCCAGATGGTGCGTGTACCCAATGTGCTGGTGATGAATGCCGAGAAGGCAGCGCAACTGAAGATCAACAGCGTGGCCGACCTGATCGCCTACGCCAAGGCCAATCCGGCCAAGCTCAACTACGGCAGTGGCGGCAACGGCAGTGCGGGCCACCTGGCGGGCGAGATGTTCAAGCAGCGTGCCGGCATCTTTGCCCTGCACATCCCCTACCGGGGCGGCAACCCGGCCCAGCTGGCCCTGCTGAGCGGCGAGGTGGATTTCAACATCGACAACCTCGCCACCGCCGCGCCCAACATCCGCGCCGGCAAGCTCAAGGCCCTGGCCGTGACCAGCCTGCAGGCCAGCCCCGCCCTGCCCGGCGTGCCACCGCTGTCCAGCACCTTCAAGGGCTTTGCTATCGACACCTGGTGGGGCCTGGTGGCCCCCGCCGGCACGCCCAAACCGGTGATCGCCAAGCTGAACAAGGCCTTCGTGGCCGCCCTCAATGCGCCCGAAACCAAGACCCGCTTTGGCGCCCTGCTGGCAGAACCGGTGCCCACCACACCCGAGCAGTTCGACGCCTTCATGGCCAGCGAGCGCGCCAAATACCAGGCACTGGTCAAGGCCTCGGGTGCCAAGGTGGATTGATGGAGCGCAGGCCATCTGCCGCTGCAGCTGATGGCGATTTTTGAACGAAAAGTGGCTCCAGCGCTTTATTCATAAGCGCGAGCAGCCATATTTTCAGAAGCACCCCGTCACAGGTCAGACGGTTTTTCGGTGCCTGCTAGAACGCCCACCCCGCGTCCTGCACCCGGTCGATACGCTGCGCCGCAACGGCGGCCAGCAGGTGCTCCGGCACCCGATCGGGCGCCAGCTCGGCCAGGGGGCGCAGCACAAAGGCACGCTCGGGCATGCGCGGGTGCGGCACCGTGAGCGTGGGGGTGTCGATCACCTGGTCGCCATAGAGCAGGATGTCCAGGTCCAGCGTGCGCGGGGCGTTGCGGTAGGGGCGCTCGCGCCCGGCCGCCTGCTCGATCGCCTGCAGCTGCACCAGCAAGGCATGGGGCGCCAGGGTGGTCTCCACCTGCACCACGGCGTTCAGGTAGTCGGGTCCGCCCGCATCCACGGGCGCGCTGCGGTAAAGGGACGAGATGCGCTGCACGCGCGTGCCCGGCAAGCCGGCCACGGCGGTCAGCGCGGTGCGCAAGGTGGCCTGCCGATCACCCAGGTTGGCCCCGAGGCCGATCCAGACAGACACGGCCACAGGGGTCGCAGAGGCCGCAGGGGCCATGAACGGGCCAGCAGCCTGCATCACCAAAGCTTATTCGCCGGCGGCTGCGGAGGCAGTTCCTTCGCCATTGCCGCCACCCGGCTTGCGGCGGCGGCGGCGGCGCTTCTTGGGCGCATCGCCGTCGGCCAGCGGCGCGGCGTCGTCGGGCAACGGTGCAGCGCCAGCCGTCGCAGCACGGGGCGCCGCCCCGGCTGCCGGTGCAGCGCGCGGCACCCGCTTGACCACGGGCTGGGCCTTCTGGCGCGCCTTCTGCTCTTCGCGGGCCTGGTCCATCAGGTCGTCGCGGCGGTCATCGCTGGCGTTCTGGAAGTCCTGCCACCATTCGGCCAGGGCTTCCTCGACTTCGCCCACGTCGGCACGCAGGCGCAAGAAGTCGAATCCGGCACGAAAGCGCAGCTGGGCGACCATGCCAAAGGGGCCGTTGCCCACACGCTTTTCAAAGCGCGGCTGCATGACCCAGATCTCGCGCATGTCGGCGGCCAGCTTGCCGCGGCCCGACACGTCGCCGATGCGCTTGTCGAAAACGTCGTCGATCGCATCCTGCAAGGCCGGCAGCGGGTGCTGGCGCTGGTTCTGGCGCTCCGTCCAGCCCTTGTGCACGTCGTCCCACAGCACGCAGGCCAGCAGGAAGCTGGGGGCCACGGGCTTGCCTTCGCCCACGCGGCGGTCGGTGTCGGTGAGGGCCGCCTTCACGAAGGGCGTGTCGGCGCGCTCCACCACCACGTCCAGCAGCGGGTAAATGCCTGTGGCCATGCCCAGCTTCTTGAGCTGCTCGATGGTCGCAATGGCATGCCCCGTTTGCAGCAGCTTGAGCATTTCATCGAACATGCGGCTTTGCGGCACCTCGGCCAGCAGGGCCTGCGACTGCACCAGGGGCGCGGCGGTCTTGGCGTCGATGCTGAAGCCCAGGGGGCTGAGCTTGGCCGCAAAGCGCACGGCACGGATGATGCGCACCGGGTCTTCGCGGTAGCGCGTGGCCGGGTCGCCAATCATGCGCAGCGTCTTCTTCTTGGCGTCCTGCAGGCCCTTGTGGTAGTCCACCACCACCTGGCTGACCGGGTCGTAGTACATGGCGTTGACGGTGAAGTCGCGGCGCGTGGCGTCTTCGTCCTGCGGGCCCCAGACGTTGTCGCGCAGCACGCGGCCGCTGGCGTCAACGGCATGCTGCATGCCCGACAGCTGGGCCTTGCTGGTCTTCTCGTTGCCACTGACCTGGCCTGCCGCAGCGTTGTCGAGGTAGGCGCGAAAAGTGGACACCTCGATCACCTCGTGCTCGCGTCCCCGGCCATGCACCACGTGCACGATGCGAAAGCGCTTGCCGATGATGAAGGCGCGCCGGAACAGCCCCTTGACCTGCTCGGGCGTGGCGTCGGTGGCCACGTCAAAGTCCTTGGGGCGCAGGCCCAGCAGCAGATCACGCACGGCGCCGCCCACGATGTAGGCCTCAAAACCCGCCTGCTTGAGCGTGGCCACCACGTCGGCGGCGCGGCGATCCACCAGCTCGGGGTTGATGCCGTGGACCGATGCCGGAACCTCTGCGCGCTTGCCGAAATGGGGCTTGCCGCCCGAGGTGCCGGGCGTGGATTTGCCGAGCAGTTTGTCGATGAACTTCTTGATCATGGGTAATGGGTAATCAGGGGTGCCGGAGCACAGGTGTCAGGAGGCAGCCTGGCTGGCAGAGGCCGTGAACAGGTCCAGTATGCGCCAGCCGCGCTCCTGGGCCAGCGCGCGCAGGCGCGGGTCGGGGTTGGTGGCGACGGGGTGGTTCACCTTCTCCAGCAGCGGCACGTCGTTCATGGAGTCGCTGTAGAAGGTGCTCTCGACATCGCTCCAGGAAAGCCGCCGCTCGGCCAGCCATTGTTCCATGCGCAGCACCTTGCCTTCGCGCATGGTGGGAATACCGTCGATTTCGCCCGTGTACCAGCCCTGCGCATCCCGGGCCAGCCGCATGGCCAGCAATTCTTGCACGCCCAGGGCCTGCGCGATGGGCCGCGTCACGAACTCGTTGGTGGCGGTGATGATGAGCACGTCATCGCCGGCCGCCTGGTGCTGGCGCAGCAGCTCGCGTGCCTGCGGGTGGATGGCCGGCTCGATCACCTCGCGCATGAACTGCGCATGGGCGGCGGCGGCGGCCTCGGGGCCGCGCTGGCGCACGGCCTCGGTGGCAAACCGCACATAGTCGTGCACATCGAGCGTGCCGGCCTGGTAATGGGCATAGAACTCGTCGTTGCGGCGCGCGAACTCCACGGGATCGTTCCAGCCGATGCGGATGGTGAACTCGCCCCACTCGTAGTCGGAGTCAATGGGCAGCAGCGTATGGTCCAGGTCGAACAGCGCAAGCCGCGGGCGGCGGGGATCAGAGGTCATTCAGATTCACAAAAAGGGCAAAGGGGGGGCGCACCGGGTGGCGGCATCATTCCGATTCGAGCATGGCCTTGAGCAAGGGGATGGTGATGGCGCGCTGGGTGCGCAGCGCATAGGCATCGAGCTGGTCCAGCAGTTGCATGAGGCTGCCCAGATCACGCGAAAAACGGTTGAGCATGAAATCCATCACCTCGTCGCCCAGAAAAACCCCCCGGGCATCGGCCTCCTGGCGCAGCACCGCCCGGCGGGCGGCTTCGTCGAGCAGCTGCAGCTGGAACACATGGCCCCAGCCCAGGCGGGTGCGCAGGTCGTCGCGCAGTGGCAGGTCGGCCGGCGGCAGGCTGCCGGCAGCCAGCACCCCGCGTGGCATGCCGCTGGCGGGGCTGATGGCGTTCACGAACCAGTTGAAGGCCATGGCCTGCTGGGCAGTGCTGTACAGGTGCACATCGTCCATGACCACGGCGGTCCAGCGCTCGTCAAACTCTGCGGGCGCGGCCACCGACGCATCGAGCCAGCCAACGCTGGCTCCCTGGTCACTCAAGGCCTGGTGCACCGCCCGGAGCAGGTGGGTCTTGCCGCTGCCGGCCTCGCCCCACAGGTAAGTGGGAACCGGCGAACGGGTGCCCGGCGGGTGGCCCTCCCCCACCCACAGCCGCAGATGCTGCAGCGCGGCCTCGTTGGGGCCGGCAAAGAAACGCGCCAGGGTCGGGCCCGTCGCCAGGCCAATGTCCAGGGCCAGTTGCTTCATGGCTGCAGCCCGCGGGCACGCAGGCCAGCGCGGGGGAGAATGGCAGGAAACGGCATGGGCTGGAAAAGCAAAACGGGGCAAGAAGAAAGGGTGAACGGACGGCGTGCGGTGCACAACCCGTAAAATCTGCGCAAATTTTAGTCTGCCGCGCACGCTGGTCCGTGCCATCCCTGCCATGAGCTCCTCTGCATCCACCCCCACCCCCCTGTCCTACAAAGACGCTGGCGTTGACATTGACGCGGGCGACGCCCTGGTCGAACGCATCAAGCCGCTGGCCAAAAAGACCATGCGCGAGGGCGTTCTGGCCGGCATCGGCGGCTTTGGCGCGCTGTTCGAGGTGCCCAAGCGCTACCAGGAACCCGTGCTGGTCTCCGGCACCGACGGCGTGGGCACCAAGCTCAAGCTGGCGTTTGAATGGAACATGCACGACACGGTGGGCATCGACCTGGTGGCCATGAGCGTGAATGACGTGCTGGTGCAGGGCGCCGAACCGCTGTTTTTCCTCGATTACTTCGCCTGCGGCAAGCTCGATGTGGACACCGCCGCCGCCGTGGTGGGCGGCATCGCCAAGGGCTGCGAGCTCTCCGGCTGCGCGCTGATCGGCGGCGAAACCGCAGAGATGCCCGGCATGTACCCCGCTGGCGAATACGATCTGGCCGGTTTTGCCGTGGGCGCCGTCGAAAAATCCAGGATCCTCACCGGCAAGAACGTGAAGCCCGGCGACGTGGTGCTGGGCCTGGCGTCCAGCGGCGTGCATTCCAACGGCTTCTCGCTGGTGCGCAAGTGCATCGAGCGCGCGGGCGCCAATCTGCCCGCCACGCTGGACGGCAAGCCCTTCAAGCAGGCGGTCATGGAGCCCACGCGCCTGTATGTGAAGAACGTGCTGGCTGCGCTGGCGCAACATCCGCACTCGGAGGATTCCGCCTCGCCTGGCGGCATCAAGGCCCTGGCCCACATCACCGGTGGTGGCCTGCTGGAAAACATCCCCCGCGTGCTGCCCGAGGGTACCGCCGCCCACCTGCACAAAGGCAGCTGGCCCCAGACCGAGCTGTTTACCTGGCTGCAGAAGACGGCCGGCATCGACGACATCGAGATGAACCGCACCTTCAACAACGGCATCGGCATGGTGGTGGTGGTGGACGCCGCCGCCGCCGAAGCCACGGCCGCCACGCTGCGCGCTGCGGGCGAGCAGGTGTACGCCATTGGCACGATTGCTGCGCGCGGTGAAGGGGCCGCCGTGGTGGTGGCCTGATCGACACTTTCCCCGCTCCGTTCCGACGCCCTGCATGGCGCAGCGCCCCTCCCCAGGCCCCATTGCCCCCGCTTCGATGGAGGCCCCACCCACCCAGCTGCCAGCGCGTCCCTTGAGCCAGGGCGTCGTGGTGGCCAGCTACCTGCTGGTGGCGGCCACGCTGCTGCTGGTGATGTGGCGCGGCCTGCTGCCGGGTCTTTTGTGCGTGTGCCTGGGTTTTCTGCTGACGCGGGCGTTGACCCGCTGGTTTGCGCAAGGTCTGGGCCGCATGCGGCGCCCGTCCCATCCGCCCACCTCTGGCCTGCGGGCTGCGCAGATGACCGCTGCCGCCCTGGTGATGCTGCTGCCGCTGGCGCTGCTGGCAGTGGGCCTCACGCACTCGCGCGGCTATCTGGTGAACGCCCCGCAGCAATACCAGGAACTGCTGAACTACATGGCCCGCACGGTGCTGGAGCTGCGCCTGAAATTGCCGGCGGACATGGCCGCCCACCTGCCGGAAGGGGCGGCGGAGATCCAGCGCACCATCGCCAGCTACCTGGGCGCCAAGGCCGGTGCGCTGGCCATGGCCGGGCGCGCCTGGCTGGCTGGTGTGCTGTTTGCGTATGTGGGCCTGCTGATTGGCGCGCTGGCCGCCGTGCGCCCTGCGGTGCTGGCGCGTGGCCCGCTGGCGCAGCAGCTCAGGCTGCGCATCGCCCTGTTTGGCGAGGCATTCCGCCAGATCGTGGCGGCGCAGTTCTGGATTGCGGCGTTCAACACGCTGCTCACCGCGCTGTTCCTGCTTTTTCTGTTGCCGCTGTGGGGCCTGGAGCTGCCCTACACGCCGGTGCTGATCACGTTCACGTTTGTCGCGGGGCTGGTGCCCATTGTGGGCAATCTGGTGTGCAACGTGGTCATCACCATCGTGGGGCTGTCGGTGTCGCCGTTGGCGGCAGCGGCCTGCCTGGGATTTCTGATCCTCATCCACAAGGCCGAATACGTGATCAATGCCAAGGTGGTGGGCCGGCGCACGCAGATGGGGGTGTGGGAGCTGCTGTCGGTGATGTTCGTGGCCGAGGCCGTTTTCGGTCCGGCGGGGCTGGTGGCAGCGCCGCTGTTTTACGCCTACCTCAAGAAAGAGCTGGTGGCGGCGCGGCTGGTTTAGCCACCACCGGCCGGCCCGGCGCGCAATGCGGGGTCACTCAGACGCTTCGATCACAAGAGCTTTCTGCCCTCAAGACAAGGGGCAACGGCTATTTCACTTCATTGCTTGAACTGCCGTGCGACAAACGCCCACACCAGTGCCGACGCATCGGGCCCCGCCGGATCGCTGTAGGGCATGCCGGACGAGCCTCCGCTCCAGGCGTGGCCCAGGCCGACGATTTCGCGCAGTGTGACCTGTGCGCGGCCGCGTGCCTTGTACTCGGTCACTCGCATCGCATGGCGTTTGCCGCGCTGCAGGGTGCGCACCGTGCCGGCGCGCGCGCCCAATGCCGCGGCCCACAGCTCGGCCGTGGCCACCGCGTTGCGCACCGAGACCACGCTGTCGCCATCACCATGCAGGATCAGCAGCGGGGGCAGCGGCGCAAGCACCGGTCCTTGAGCGGCCAGCGCCGGTGAAGGACCGGGCAGATGCGCCGCGCGCCGCCCACGCATGGCCGCCATGGCGGTGGCGGCGGAATCGGCCGAACCGGGTGCCACACCCGAATGCATGGCCACGGCACAGAACCGGCCGGGGTAGCGCGCCGCCAGCAGCGCGGCCATGCTGGCGCCGGCCGACAGCCCTGCCACGCCCACGCGGGCGGTGTCCACCGGGTGGCGCCGCGCCACCCGGTCGATCGCGGCCAGCAGCGTGGCCGCCTCGGCATCGGCCTTGCCGCTTCGGCGGTCAAACCAGTTCCAGCAGCCATGGGCATTGGCCAGGCGCTCCTGCTCGGGATAGAGCACCAGAAAGCGATGGCGCACCGCCAGGCGGTTCATGCGCGAACTGGCCGCCAGTTCGCGCCCGGTCTGGCCGCAGCCATGCAGCATCACCAGAAGGGGCCGCTTTTCGCCCCGACGCAGCGCCAGCCCCGGCGGCACATACAGGTGAAACCGCCGCGCACCCGCAGGGCCGGGGGCAACACCGGCAATCCATTCCCCGCTGGCGGGCAGCGGCTTGTGCGGCGTGCGGAGGACGGGTACGGCTGGGGACCGCGCGCGCGGCACGGCCGCCGCCTTGGTGCGCACGGGTTGGGTGGCGCGCGCAAAGGCCTTGAGGTTGCGCCGGTACGCGCGCGCCAGAACAGACAGGGGAAACAGGGGTGAGCGGCGGGACATGGATGCGGTGGCCATTCATCTGGAACTACCCTGTTCAAGATAACAGCTTACGGGCCAGCGCGTCATTTGCTCCTTATTCAATAGCTACCAACGCTTGATCCATAAGCACGAACACTCTATTTTTCCAAAATTTCCCTGAAATTGCAGTGCAACCATGGTGCACCGGAGGTCCACCCTGCACGGCTTTGGGAACTTAGGGCTCCCTCTTCGTCCGGCATCCCCTGAAGGGATCGAATCTTGTCTGCGGCGGAGCGCACGCCCTGTTCGGGAGCAAACGCAAGCTGCGCGGTACGCTGCCTGGCGATGCGTTCCGGCACATGGTGGCGACCCCGCTCCGGAGGGTCGCCTTCAGCACGCTTTATGGTGCCCTGATTTTTTGCTGCAGCTCCTGGTACTGCGCCAGGCGTGGTCCGCCCAGCGCCACGGCACGGTCGATGGCAGCACGGGCCGCACGTCGCTGCCCTTGTTCCAGCCGCACCTGCGCCAGGTTATTCCATGCATCGGCAAAGTCGGGATGCGCCCGCGTGGCCGCCGCATAAGCCTGCCCGGCGCGCGCCAACTGGCGCTGCGCATACGCTGCATTGCCTGCCCCCAGCAGGCTGGCCCGATGGTCCGGCCAGCGTGCCAGCGCCGTGGCGTAGGCCGTCTGGGCGGCGCGTGGGTTCACGCGCTCCAGCGCTGCCACGGCCGTTGCCCAGACATCCGCCTCGGCCGTCACTGGCAAACGCTCCGGCGCCACCGCGCGCATCGCCCAGTACCCGGAACGCGCCCAGGTGTGCTCGAAGGTGGACAGCGCCATCACCATGCGCTCGGTGACACCGGAATGCAGCACCACCTCGTTGCGCGCGCGGTCGTAACCAATCACCACCGCGTAATGCCACAGGGGTGATATCGGCAGCGACAGGTTTTGCAGGATCAGCACCGGCTGCCCGCCCGCCACTTCCTGCAGCAGATCCTGCAGGCGCGGCGCCAGGGGATAGGCCACCAGCCCCTGCCGGCGTGTGGCTGCCAGCATTTCCAGCTGCAGCGCCCCCTGACGTCCCGGCACATAGACCTGCTCGGTGAGTTCGCCCGGCGTCACCGGGATGCCTGCCGCCTGCGCCACCATGGCCAGCGAGGCGGGGCCACACAGGTGGTCATCCTGCGCAAAGAACGGCACATGCTCCAGCAACGCTGTGGGCGGCAAGGCCTGCGGCCAGCGCTGGTCCAGGGCAGTGAGTTGCGGCGATGCACATCCTGACAGCAGCAGGGCGCAAAGAAGAACCCCCGCCGCAGCGGGGGTCCTCCAGCCAGCGCGGCGAGGGCTCATCAGCGAACCGAGCGGGTGAACGGAAATACCTTGGTCAGCCCCAGGATGTCCGTGACCAGCAGGACGATGAAGACCGTGAATACCACCCCCAAGATATCACCGCCGGCCGGCGCCTGGTCCACGCGGGAGGCCAGCTGGGCCACTTCCGCGTCGGACATGGCCTGCACGCGCGCGATGGCGGCATTGGCATCCACCCCCTGACCCTGCAGGGCGTTGCGCACATCGTCACGGGCCAGGAAAATGCTGACCCGATCACGGTCGGTACTCGATGCAGAAGTTGCCAGTACCTGGTCGGTGCCCACGATGCCCGCCTGGGCTGTGAGCGGCAGGCCCGCCAGCGTCAGCCCGGCCACCAGGCAGGAAACAACCACACGTTTGAATGCAGACATCGAAAACTCCAATCGGTATATTTTGTAAAGCATTGCACCGTGATGGCGCAACACCCTGGCGGCGAATCTACCGGATGCCCTGAAGCACCGTCAACGCGACTTACAAGCCAACACGCCAACCATCAGATCGTCACATTTCTTCGGCGCGCGCGGCCACGCACATCGGCTACGCGCCGCGCAATGCCGCCGAGAACCCTCTCTGCCCGGCATGGGCCAGCCCGCGATCGCGCCATTGCGCCGTTCAGATACGCCGGTGCGCCAGATCTGGCACCAGTTCGGCCCCCCGGAATACCGCCGGAGTGCGGCAGCCGGTCGCGTTGAGCACCGGAACAACACCGCCCCACCCTCCTGCGCCAGGCGTTACCATTTGCGAGCGCAGACTGCCCCGGTCACGCACGGCCAGCCCAAGCCTTGGGCGAGCCGCCATTCCGACAATACCAAGGAGATACAAGACATGACCATCCTCGTCGCATACGTACCCCGCCCCGAGGGCCGGGCCGCACTGGACAAGGGCATCGAAATCGCCAAGCGCCGGCAGGAACCCCTGGTGGTGGTGAACGCCGGCCCCGGTGGCCAGCAGGAAGACACTTCGCTGGCCGCCGGCTTCGAGGTGGAGCAGGTGGAAGAATTGCTGGCCGCGCAAGGCATCACCGCCGAGTTCAAGCAGTTTGTGCGCGGCAAGAGCGCCGTGGACGAGATCAACGACCTGGTGGAGTCGCGTGACATCTCCGTGCTGGTGATCGGCCTGCGCAGGCGCACCGCCGTGGGCAAGCTGATTCTGGGCAGCGTGGCCCAGGAACTGCTGATGACGGTGTCCTGCCCCGTCCTTTGCGTCAAGGCTGCGGGCGCCTGACAATTCGCCAGTCAAGCAAGAGCAAAAAGCGCTTGCCTGGCAAGCGCTTTTTTCATTTCAGACACCCATTCACGCAGATCTGTATTCAGCCGGAGAGCCAGGCGGGAAGCCACAGGCAGTGCTGTGGCACGGCAAGGCGAACCCACCACGTCATACGGTGGAAGGCCCATCCATATCAGCGGCCCGCGCTGCGCAGGGTGCTGATGCGCTCGGCGATGGCATCCACATCCAGCGCGTCTTCGGCATGCGCCAGATAGGTCTGCAGATCCGCCACGGCCTGCGCCGTGTTGCCGCGCTCGGCATGCGCCAGGCCCCGGTCACGCCATTCACTCCAGGTCTGGGGCAGCAGCACGATCAGGCGGTCCTGTACGGCGATGAGGCGCTGCCAGTCTTCCTGCGTGCGGTGTACTTCCTTGAGGTTGCGCAGCATGCGCGCAATGATGTCGCGCGGCGTGGCCGCCTGCAGGTACAGACCCAGCGGCACGTCGTAGTCGTCCACCAGGCCGCTCTGGCGCTTGTAGGGCTCCAGCCGCTCGGACAGCTCTTCCCGGCTGAGCGACTGCCCCGATACGGGGTCCATCACCACCTGCCCCTTGGGCAGCAGCACCTTGATCATGAAATGCCCCGGAAAGGCGATGCCCCGCGCGTGCAGGCCCAGGCCCTGGGCCAGTTCCATCCACAGCACGGCCAGCGATATCGGGATGCCGCGGCGCGTGCGCAGCACGGCGTTGAGATAGCTGTTTTCGGGGTCGTAGTAATTGTTGACGTTGCCGGCAAAACCCAGGTCGGCAAAGAAAAACTGGTTGAGCATGCGCAAGCGCTGCAGAGCGGACGCATCGGCCGGCATGCGGCGCTGCAGGCGCGCCGCCAGCTGGTCCACGTCGCCCAGCAGCTGCTGCACATCCAGGTCGATGTATTCGTCCTGCGCCAGACTGGCGGCGGCTTCGAGCAGCGGGAAATGCTCGTCGCTTTGCACCAGCGCGGCAAAGTACTCCAGCGCAGTGGGGACGGAATAGCTCAGGGACATGGAAGCGTTGTACGGTGGGCGCCCTGTGGCGTCAAGCCACACCAGGCGCGGATTGCAGGATCATGTCGACGCTCGCGGCGCAGCGGCATCAGCGCCGCAGCATCTGCCGCAGCTGGAGTCCGGCGGCCCACAGCGCGCCAAAATACAGCGCCACCGACGCGCTCAGCACCAGGGCCAGCAAACCCGCACGCTGGCCGCTGTGCGCGCGCATCTGCACCCACGGAAAATACTGCGCGGCCCACACCAGCAGCACCGCCAGCAAGGTGCTGGCAGCCACCACCTGCAAGGCAAAGCGTGTCCATCCAGGCTGCGGCTGGTAACTGCCGCGGCGCAGCAGGCCTACCAGCAGCCACAGCGCATTGACCAGTGCGCCCAGCCCGATCGACAGCGCCAGCCCCGCATGGGCCATGAACGGCACCAGGGCCACATTGAGCAGCTGCGTGATGACCAGCACCGCCACGGCGATCTTCACGGGCGTGCGGATGTCCTGGCTGGCGTAATAGCCTGGTGCCAGCACCTTGATGGCCACCAGCCCCAGCAGGCCAGCCCCGTAGCCGGCCAGGGCGATGGCGATGTTCCCCACGTCGCTGTCCAGCAGCGCGCCGTGGTGGAACAGCGTGGCCACCAGGGGCGTGGCAAAGGTCAGCAGCGCCACGGCACAGGGCACGGCCAGCAGCACCACGATGCGCAGGCCCCAGTCGAGCATGGCCGAATAGCGCAGTGCGTCGCCAGCGGCCTTGGCAGCAGCCAGCTGGGGCGTGAGCACCACCCCCAGCGCCACGCCGAGCAAGGCGGTGGGAAACTCCATCAGCCGATCGGCGTAAAACAGCCACGTGACGCTGCCCGGCGCCAGATACGAGGCGATCTGGGTGTTGACCATGAGCGACACCTGCGCCACCCCCACCCCCAGCAGCGCCGGCGCCATGAGGGTGAGGATGCGGCGCACGCCGGGCTCGGCCCAGGCGGCGCGCACGGCGCCCCAGGTCACCCCGATGCGCGGCAGCAGGCCCAGGCGGTACAGCACGGGCACCTGCACCGCCAGTTGCAGCATGCCGCCCAGCATCACACCGCCGGCCATGGCGTAGATGGGCTCGATCCCCCGTGCTGCCAGTTGCGGCGCGCCCAGCCAGGCGGCAGCGATCATGCACAGGTTCAGCAGCACCGGCGTGGCGGCCGGCACGGCAAAGCGCTTCCAGGTGTTGAGCACACCCGCCGACAGCGCCACCATCGACATGAAGCCGATGTAGGGGAACATCCAGCGCGTCATCAGCACGGCGGCATCGAAGCTGGCCGGGCTCTGGCGCAGGCCGCTGGCCAGCAGCCACACCAGCAGCGGGGCCCCCAGCACACCCAGCACGCAGGTGAGCAACAGCACCCAGGCCAGCGCCGTCGCCACGCTGGCAATCAGCACGCGCGTGGCGGCCTCGCCATGCTGGGCCTTGGAGGCGGCCAGCACCGGCACGAACGCCTGGCTGAAGGCGCCCTCGGCAAAAAGGCGCCGGAACAGGTTGGGAATGCGGAAGGCAACGTTGAAGGCATCGGTCAGCGCGTTGGCGCCAAACATCGAGGCCATCAGGAGGTCGCGCACCAGGCCCGTCACACGGGAGGCCAGGGTCAGCAGGGAGACAGTGGAGGCGGCTTTGAACAATGACACCGCAGGGAGTGTATTCGCCCTGCGCCGCTTCGCGTCTTCCCCCGAGGGGGACGCTCCCCGCCGCCTGGCAACGCCAGTTCCACGGGTGCGCTGGCGATGGCGCAGCGCCGGGCTGGGGTGACGCAGTGGTGACGAAAACCGCTCTGGGCTATAATCGCGGGCTTTGCTGGCATCATCCTCAGACTCAAGGAACTAAACCATGGCATCCGCTAAACCCAAGAAGAAGAACCCGCGCCTGGCGTCGGGCCGCAAGCGCGTCCGTCAGGACGTCAAGATCAACGCCGCGAACACCTCGCTGCGCTCCAAATACCGCACCGCTGTCAAGAACGTCGAAAAGGCGGTTCTGGCTGGCGACAAGACCAAGGCGACCGAACTTTTCGCCAAAATGCAAGCCGTGGTGGACACCGTGGCCGACAAGGGCATCTTCCACAAGAACAAGGCAGCTCGCGACAAGAGCCGTCTGTCTGCCAAGGTGAAAGCCCTGGCACCCGCAGCCGCTTAAATCCACCGCCTGCTTCGGCAGGCAAACAGCCCGGACGGGTCATACCGTTCGCCGTTTGTAACGGGTGCGCTGCCAGCAACGAACAAAACCGCCTTCGGGCGGTTTTTTCGTTTTCGAACCTGCTTCTTGCGACGAGAAAGGCGGGGCACAACAAAACGGCCCCGAGATTCTGGGGCCGCGTTGCAAACATTGCCGGTTTCAGGGCCCGGGCACGAGCGGGTCGGGCAGCAGGCAGGCCTCGGCCACCTGCAGATTGTTGTCACGGGCGAAATTGATGACGAAATCCCAGGCCATGGGCTCGTGGTCGCGCAGGTCGCTGTTCACCACCACGCATTTCACCCCATTGAGCGTGGTGGGAATGCACCAGGGCGAGTAGCTCAGGTGGCTGCCGGGCTTGGCGCCCCCCGGGCGAAAGCCGCTCATCACCCCGGCCAGCCGCTCGGCCCAGTCGCTGGGACGAAAGGTTTTTCCTTCGTGGGTGATGCCCTGGATGAAGACTTCTTTGGAGGAGGGGGAAACCATCGGGGTCTGAGTGGTGGAGGGCGGATAGCGCAGGATCACTGCGTGCTGCACCGCGCCGGGTATTCTAACTCTTATATAAGAGCTGAACCGCCTCCCCATCCACCAAGGCATTGCAGTGATGCGCAATCGTCATCTTCGGGGGCATGCGCTCGCCCTAGAATCGTGCTTCGCTTTTTCGGGTGCGGCCGCCACGGCCGGCCCTTCACCCTGTCGCCTGGAGTCCACTGCATGACCGCTTTCATTGAGGCCACCTCGCCCCACGTGATGAACACCTATGGCCGCGTGCCGATTGCGCTGTCGCACGGGCAAGGCTGCCGCGTGTGGGACGTGAACGGCAAGGAGTACCTCGATGCCCTCGGCGGCATCGCTGTGAACACGCTGGGCCACAACCATGCCAAGCTGGTGCCCGCGCTGCAGGACCAGATCGGCAAGATCATCCACTCGTCCAACTACTACCATGTGCCCGGCCAGGAGCAACTGGCCACCAGGCTGGTGGAGCGCTCGGGCATGACCAACGTGTTCTTCTGCAATTCGGGGCTGGAGGCCAACGAGGCCGCCATCAAGATTGCGCGCAAATACGGCGTGGACAAAGGCATCGCCAAGCCCGAGATCGTGGTGTATGAAAAAGCCTTTCATGGCCGCTCGATCGCCACCATGTCGGCCACCGGCAACCCCAAGATCTACAGCGGCTTTGGCCCGCTGGCCGAAGGTTTTGTGCGCGTGCCCGTGAACGACATCGACGCCATCAAGCAAGCCACTGAAGGCAACCCCAACGTGGTGGCCGTGTTCTTCGAGACCATCCAGGGCGAAGGCGGCATCAACCCCATGCGCATTGAATACCTGCAGCAATTGCGCAAGCTGTGCGACGAGCGCGACTGGCTGATGATGATCGACGAGGTGCAGTGCGGCATGGGCCGCACCGGCAAGTGGTTTGCCCACCAGTGGGCCGGCATCGTGCCCGACGTGATGCCTCTGGCCAAGGGCCTGGGCTCGGGCGTGCCGATCGGCGCCGTGGTGGCAGGCCCCAAGGCCGCCAACGTGCTGCAGCCCGGCAACCATGGCACCACGTTTGGCGGCAACCCGCTGGCCATGCGTGCGGGCAATGAGACCATCCGCATCATGGAAGAAGACGGCCTGCTGCACAACGCCACCACGGTGGGGCTGCACCTCAAGACTGCGCTGCAACACGCGCTGGGCAGCCTGCCCGGCGTGAAAGAAGTGCGCGGCCAGGGCCTGATGCTGGGCGTGGAACTGGCCCAACCCTGCGGCGTTCTGGTGGGCCAGGCGGCCGAGGCCGGCCTGCTGATCAGCGTCACGGCCGACAGCGTGATCCGCCTGGTGCCGCCACTGATCCTCACCATCGCCGAGGCCGACGAGATCGTCGCCAAACTCACCCCCCTGGTCAAAGCACTGCTGGCGCAATGAGCCAGCCCGCAACGAGAGCGCCATGAAACATTACCTGCAGTTCAACGACCTCAGCGCCGACGAATACACCTACCTGTTCGAGCGCGCCGCGCTCATCAAGAAGAAGTTCAAGGCCTACGAAAAGCACCACCCGCTGGCCGACCGCACGCTGGCCATGATCTTCGAGAAGGCCAGCACGCGCACGCGCGTGAGCTTCGAGGCCGGCATGTACCAGCTGGGCGGCTCCGTGGTGCACCTGACCACGGGCGACAGCCAGCTTGGCCGCGCCGAGCCGATAGAAGACAGTGCCAAGGTCATCAGCCGCATGGTGGACCTGGTGATGATCCGCACCTTCGAGCAGACAAAAATCGAGCGCTTTGCGGCCGACTCGCGTGTGCCCGTCATCAACGGCCTGACCAACGAGTACCACCCCTGCCAGATCCTGGCGGACCTCTTCACCTTCATCGAGCACCGCGGCTCCATCCAGGGCAAGACCGTGGCCTGGGTGGGCGACGGCAACAACATGGCCAACACCTGGCTGCAGGCCGCCGCGCTGCTGGGCTTCAAGGTGCATGTGAGCACCCCCCGTGGCTATGAGGTTGATGAGAAATTGGCCGCTGGCGCAGGTGGAATAAGCGCCAGCAGCTATCAGTTTTTCAGCAACCCGCTCGAAGCCTGCCGGGGCGCCGACCTGGTCACCACCGACGTGTGGACCAGCATGGGCTACGAAGCCGAGAACGAAGAACGCAAAAAAGCCTTTGCCGACTGGTGCGTGGATGCCGAGATGATGGCCGCCGCCAGGCCCGACGCCCTGTTCATGCACTGCCTGCCCGCGCACCGCGGCGAAGAAGTCGAGGCCGACGTGATCGACGGGCCGCAATCCGTCGTCTGGGACGAGGCAGAAAACAGGATGCACGTGCAGAAGGCACTCATGGAGTACCTTCTGCTCGGTCGTATTGCATGACATGCAATACGGTGGCGCGCCAGCGCCAGCAGCCTGTTTCGGCGCAGGCTCATATCCGCAACGCGGATGTGAAGCGGCCGAAGGTCGCGTGCCGCAGCCAAAATCGCATGCACCTCCAGAAGGCACTCATGGAGTACCTTCTGCTCGGTCGGGTTGCATGACCCACCCCTGCCTCACCTGCGGTGCCTGCTGCGCGAGCTTTCGTGTGGATTTTTCGGTGCATGAAACGCAGGAGTTGGGCGGTGATGTGCCCGATGGTCTGGCAGTGCAGGTAACGGGCGCAACCAGCCGCATGCGCGGCACCGACCACAGCCCGCCACGCTGCGCCGCACTCACCGGCCAGGTGGGCACGCGGGCGGCCTGCGGCATCTACGAATGGCGCCCCTCGCCTTGCCGCGAGTTTGCAGCAGGCAGCGCAGCCTGCGACCGGGCGCGCATGCGCCAGGGGCTGCCGCCCTATCCCGTCGAAACACCTTGGGCCTGACGGTCCCGCAAGCCCCCGGCGCTACGCGGCTGGCGTCACGGCCGTGGCAACACCATCGGCCTGTGCCTGCGGTGCAGCCGGCGCTGCGCACACCCGGTTGCGCCCGTCGGCCTTGGCCTGGTAGAGCGCCCGATCTGCCAGATCGATCAGCGCCGCCGGCTTCATGCCTGCGTCTTGCGCGCATGCCACTCCGATCGACAGCGTGACCTGCACCGATTGGCCATCGGCCAGCCAGCGCCGCTCGGCCACCTGCTGGCGCAGGGCCTGTGCGCGCTCCACGGCAGTTTGCAGGCCCATGCCGGGCAGCAGCAGCAAGAACTCTTCCCCGCCATAGCGGCAACAGCTGTCACTCGGTCGCATGGACTGCAGCAGCAGGGCCGCGACCTGGCACAGGACATCATCCCCGGCAGCATGGCCATGGCGGTCGTTGATCTGCTTGAAGTGATCGAGATCGAGGAGCAACAGCGCCAGCGTGGCGCCTTCGCGCGCGCAAGCGTCGATTTCGCGCGGCAGGGCCGTGTTCAGGTAGCGGCGGTTGTGCAGGCCGGTCAGGGGGTCGCGATGGGCCTGCTCGGTGAGCTGCTCCTGCAAGGACTGAACGGCCTGCAACTGGCTTTGCAGCGCGGCTTCGCTTTTGCGCAGCCGGGCCCGCGTGGCGCTGAGCGCGACGGTGCGGGTATGGGCGTCGCGGGCAAACAAGACCAGGTAAATCGACAGGCACAGCATGCTCATGGCGCTGACGCGCAGCGAGGTATCGGGGGTAAAGCGCCAACCGGCCACGGCCACCATCAGCGCCGCACCGGCCGCCACGGCAGCCAAGGCCTGCAGCAGGCCCTTGAGCGCCCGGAACGCGGTCAGGTTGATGCCGCCGCAAATGACCAGGGTGTAGGCGATCCAGAGCGGAAACCCGAGCGCTGCGGCCCAGAGGCCAAAACAGAAATTGTCGAGCAACAGGTTCTGGATTTCCGCCGCCAGCGGATCCTCGGCATGGCGGGCCCGCAGATACACCACATGCGGATAGACCAGAAACTGCAGCGCCATGAGCCACCATGTCCACGCGCCATGACCATACTCCAGAAAATGGGCGGCAAGGACGACCGCAAAGATCAGCCAGGACGCGCTGCGATTGCGGTGGTTCATTCGAACCACCCAGTGGGCGGGCACGGCAGGGATGGTGATCATGAAGTGGGTGACGGCAGCGGAAAAAAATCTCCCGAGAACGGGTGCAGGAAGAACCGCACCATCTGTCATCGCATCACGATCGCGGGCAGGGAATGTTTCGCACTGTAACAAAACCGGCAGATACGGGACCATCGGTCCGCACCTCTCCCGTCACCGCTTGGGATGCATCCACACCGCCTGGCTCTCCGGCTCCGGTGCCTGCGCACCGGTGGCGCGCGCTGGCGTGGCGCAGCCCCCGCAATCGCTACAGGCTCCGCAGGACGGCGCCTTGCCCAGGCCCGGCCGCAAAGCGTCCAGACGCCTGCGCAGCGCAGCGGGCATCCAGTACCAAGCCGCATAGCCCCCTGCCAGCGCCACGATGGCGCCCACCGCAATCTCTTGCCACATGGTCAACCCCCTCCCCACGCCAGCGCCAGCCGGTAGGTCATCCAGCTGGCCGCATAGGCCAGCGCAAACAGGTAGGTGGCCATCAGCAGCGCCAGGCCCCAGGAATCCGTCTCGCGCCGCACCGTGGCCAGGGTGGAGAGGCACTGCGGCGCAAACACGAACCACACCAGCAGCGACAGCGCCGTGGCCAGCGACCATTGCTGCGCAATCAGCGGCCCCAGTTGCGCCGCCACATCGTCACCCGAAGCGGACAGCGCATACACGGTGCCCAGCGCGCCCACCACCACCTCGCGGGCGGCCATGCCGGGCACCAGGGCAATGGAGATCTGCCAGTTGAAGCCCAGCGGCGCAAACACATGTTCCAGCATCCGGCCCAGCTGCCCGGCCAGGCTGTACTCGATGGCGGGCCCCGTGGCGCCCTCTGGGGGCGCGGGGAAGGTGGACAGGAACCACAGCAGCACCGTGAGCGCCAGGATGATGCCGCCCACGCGCTGGAGGAAGATGGCGGCACGCTCATACAAGCCCAGCGCCAGGTTGCGCGCGCTGGGCACGCGGTAGGGCGGCAGCTCCATCAGCAGCGGGGTGGGCCGCACCTTGCCGCGCCAGAGCTTGAGCACGGCGGCCACGGCCATGGCGCCGAGGATGCCGCCCAGGTAGAGCGCGAACATCACCAGCCCCTGCAGGTTGAACCAGCCCGCCACGGTGCGCTCAGGGATGAAGGCGGCGATCAGCAAGGCATACACCGGCAGGCGTGCCGAGCAGGTCATGAGCGGCGCAATCATGATGGTGACCAGCCGCTCGCGCCAGTGCGTGATGGTGCGCGTGGCCATGATGCCGGGGATGGCGCAGGCAAAGCTCGACAACAGCGGGATGAACGAGCGCCCCGACAGCCCCACCGTGCCCATGAGCCGGTCGAGCAGAAAGGCCGCGCGCGGCAGGTAGCCGGAGTCTTCCAGCGCCAGGATGAAGAAGAACAGGATCAGGATCTGCGGCAGGAACACCAGCACGCCGCCCACCCCCGCCACGATGCCATCGACCAGCAGGCTGCGCAGCACGCCCTCGGGCAGGCGTGCCTGCAGCCACTGGCCCAGCGCATCGACCGTGCCGGTGATGGCGTCCATGGGCGCAGCCGCCCAGCTGAACACCGCCTGGAACATCAGGAACATGGTGCAGGCCAGCAGCAGCGTGCCCCACAGCGGGTGCAGCACCACGCGGTCCAGGGTGTCGTCCACCTGCGCCAGGCCCTCGGGCTCGCGCACCGCCAGCCGCAGGATGCGGCGCGCCTCCTGCTGCGTGCGCAGCACCTGCTCCACACCCTGGGGCTGCCAGGGACGGGCCTGCAACGCGCCCTGGGCACGCCAGCCATCGAGCCACTGCAGCAGCTCGGCCGCGCCGCCCTTGCGGATGCCCACGGTTTCCACCACGGGCATGCCCAGTTCGTGCTCCAGCACGGCACGGTCGATGGTGATGCCCGCGCGGCGGGCGGCATCGCTCATGTTGAGCGCCAGCACCATGGGGATGCCCATGGCCTGCGTCTCCAGCACCATGCGCAGACCCAGCCGCAGGTTGGTGGCATCGACCACGCACACCAGCAGGCCGGGCGCGGCCTCGCCGGCGCGCTGGCCGGTGACCACGTCGCGCGTGACGGCTTCGTCCGCGCTCAGTGCATTGAGGCTGTAGGCGCCGGGCAGATCGAGCACGCGCACGCGCTGGCCCGACGGGGTGACGAGCTGGCCCTCCTTGCGCTCGACCGTCACCCCCGCATAGTTGGCCACCTTCTGGCGGCTGCCGGTGAGCAGGTTGAACAGCGCCGTCTTGCCGCTGTTGGGATGGCCCAGCAGCGCCAGGCTCAGGGGGGTGGTCTGCGCATTCATGCCGTCACCTCACCGACGGGTGCCGTGGTGCTGACGCGTACCAGCGCCGCCTCGCGCCGGCGCAGGGCAAAGGTGGTGCGCCCCACGCGCACGGCCAGCGGATCGCCCGCCGGAAAGGCCCGCGCCACTACGCGCACGGGTTCGCCCGGCAAGAAACCGATTTCGAGCAGCCGCAGCAGCACATCACCATCCTGCGGCGCGGCATCCATGTGCAACGCACTCACCCAGGCGTCCACCCGCAGCGGCAGATCGGCCAAGCCTAGAGAGTGTTCACGGGACGGAACGGATGCATCGCTGCGGGACAGATCGGTCAATGGCTTCACCAGATTTCAAATGAAAACAATTCTCATTCTATCGCGTGTCGCAACAAAATGCAGCGGCACCGGGACAACCCACGCTCTCTTGATGCGGCGCAAATCCGCTGGGCTGCTTCGCCGGGTCGGCTTTTTGCCCAGGCGTTGCCATAAAGCGACACCACGAATTTGCCAGCGCGCTACCTTGTCGCCCATGCAAAAGCTCTGGGACATTTCCCCCGCGATCCACCCCGGCGCGCCGGTATTTCCCGGTGACACGCCCTACCAGCAACAGTGGTCCGCCACGATCGCGCCCGGCTGCCCGGTGAACGTGAGCGCCATCACGATGTCGCCCCATGTGGGCGCGCACGCCGATGCGCCGCTGCATTACGACGCGCAGGGCGCAGCGGTGGGTGAACTGCCGCTGGCGCCTTTTCTGGGCCCCTGCCGCGTGGTCCACGCCATCGATTGCGGCGCGCTGATCACCTGGGAACACATTGCCCATGCGGTGGACGCCAACTTGCCTCCACGCGTGCTGGTGCGCACTTACGTCCAGGCCCCCGTGCAATGGGACGGCCAGCTCACCGCCTACGCCCCCGACACCATAGCGCGCCTGGCCGACCGGGGCGTGCTGCTGGTGGGCATCGACACCGCCAGCATCGACCCGGCCGACAGCAAGACACTCGACAGCCACCAGGTCATCCGCCGCCGGGGTCTGCGCGTGCTGGAAAACCTGGTGCTCGACGACGTGCCCGAGGGCGACTACGAGCTGATCGCCCTGCCGCTCAAGCTGACCACCGCCGACGCCTCGCCCGTGCGCGCCGTGCTGCGTGCGCTGTGATGCACTGAACTCAAGCCTTTTTTGGCTCTGACGCTTATCTCATCAGCGCTAGCAGCCAGCAAAACAGAAGCAACCGACCTGAACCGCCATGACCCTCACCCTCCAGGACTGCCGCGCCCTCGATGCGCAAGACCCGCTCGCGCCCCTGCGCGCGCACTTCAGCCTGCCGCCCGGCGTGATCTACCTCGACGGCAATTCGCTGGGCGTGGCGCCGAAGGCCACCGCCGCCCGCGTGGCCGATGTGGTCACGCGCGAATGGGGCATGGACCTCATCCAGTCCTGGAACACCGCGCGCTGGTTCGACCTGCCCCAGCGCCTGGGCAACCAGCTGGCCCCGCTGATCGGCGCGGGCCCGGAGGAAGTGGTGTGCACCGACAGCACCTCGATCAACCTCTACAAGGTGCTGAGCGCGGCGCTGAACATTGCCCGCGAAGACAGCCCCACCCGCCGCCGCATCGTGAGCGAGCGCAGCAACTTCCCCACCGACCTCTACATTGCCGAAGGCCTGTGCCAGGAGCGCGGCCTCGAACTCGTGCTGGTGGAGCCCGAAGACATGGCCGCCGCCCTCACCCGCGACGTGGCCGTGCTCATGCTCACGCATGTGAACTACCGCACCGGCGCCATGCACGACATGGCCGCCATCACCGCCGCAGCGCATGCCCAAGGCATCCTGTGCGTGTGGGACTTGGCGCACAGCGCGGGCGCGGTACCCGTCGATCTGAACGGAGCAGGCGCCGATTTCTCGATGGGCTGCGGCTACAAATACCTGAACGGCGGCCCCGGCGCGCCCGCGTTCGTGTGGGTGCACCCGCGCCATGCCAGCCGTTGCTGGCAACCGCTGTCCGGCTGGTGGGGCCACGCCGCGCCGTTTGCCTTCACGCCCGACTACCAGCCCGCGCCCGGCATCACGCGCTACCTGTGCGGCACGCAGCCCATCATCAGCCTGTCGGCCCTGCAGTGCGGGCTCGACGTGTTCACCGCCGCCGAGGCGCTGGGCGGCATGGCCGCGCTGCGCAGCAAGTCGCTGGCGCTCACCGATCTGTTCATCCAGCTCGCTCAGGAGCGCTGCGCGGGCCACGGCCTGGGCTTGGCCACGCCGCGCAACCATGCACAGCGCGGCTCGCAAGTCTGCTTGACCCGGGACGAAGGCGCAGGCATCAACGGCCAGGGCAGCGGCGCCTATGCCATCGTGCAGGCGCTGATCGCGCGCGTCGTGATCGGCGACTTCCGCAAGGGTGACGGCGGCCAGGGCCCGCACAAGGACATCCTGCGCTTTGGCTTCACACCGCTGTACATCGGCTTTGAAGACGTGTGGAATGCCGTGGAGCACCTGCGCCAGGTGCTGGAGGCCGCCGAGTGGCAGCGCCCCGAGTTCAACCAGCAACACGCCGTGACCTGAGAAGGAAACCCGCCATGTGCCCGTTTTCGCCAACACCCGACAGCACCGGCGCCCCGGCATCCGCCCTGCCCGAATCCATCGTCCACGCCGAGCACGCCCAGCTCGACTTCAGCCAGCGCATGAGCTATGGCGACTACCTGCAGCTCGATGCCGTGCTCAGCGCACAGAAGCCGCTGTCGCCCGCGCACGACGAGATGCTGTTCATCGTGCAGCACCAGACCAGCGAGCTGTGGATGAAGCTCATGCTGCACGAGCTGCGCGCCGCCATCGGCCATATCGCGCGCGACGAGCTGCAGCCCGCGTTCAAGATGCTGGCGCGCGTGAGCAAGATCCTGGAGCAGCTGGTGCACGCCTGGGACGTGCTGGCCACCATGACGCCGTCCGAATACAGCGCCATGCGCCCCTACCTGGGCAGCTCCAGCGGGTTCCAGAGCTACCAGTACCGCTGCATCGAATTCGCCCTGGGCAACAAGAACCGCGCCATGCTGCAGCCCCACGCCCACCGCCCCGACCTGCTCGCGCAGGTGCAAGCGGCCTACCAGGCGCCATCGCTGTACGACGAAGCCCTGCGCCTGCTGGCCCGGCGCGGCCTGCCCGTGCCCGCCAGCCACACCGACCGCGACTGGACCCTGCCCTATGCCGAAAGCGATGCGGTGGAACATGCCTGGCTCACCGTGTACCGCCACCCGGCGCAGCACTGGGACCTGTACCAGCTGGGGGAGGAACTGACCGACCTCGAAGATGCGTTTCGCCTCTGGCGCTTTCGCCATGTGACGACGGTGGAGCGCATCATCGGTTTCAAGCGCGGCACCGGGGGCACGGGCGGCGTGAGCTACCTGCGCAAGATGCTGGACGTGGTGCTGTTTCCCGAAATCTGGAAGCTGCGCACCGATCTGTAAATTTCAGGCAAAAATGGCTCCAGCGCTTGTGCGGCAAGCGCTGGCAGCTACCCAATGCGAAGCACCACCGCAGCAATGGCGACAGCGCCCGCACGCGCCAGCTGGTAGGCTGCATGTTCCTGGCAACACCCACCTTGCCCCCACCACTCCCGCTTCACCGCCCGTGCCCCATCCCGACGCCGCCCCGCCCCACCCCCCGCCCTTGCCCCCCTCCCCGCCAGAGGCAGCTGCGCCGCCTGCGCGGGCCACGCTGTGGTTCATGCTGCTGGCCCTGCTGTCGGCCTTTGCGCTGAGCCAGGCCTACCGCACCGTCACCGCCATCATGGCCACGGGGCTGCAGGCCGACTTTGCGCTCTCGCCAGCATCGCTGGGGGCGTTTGCGGGGCTGTTTGGCCTGTCGTTTGGCGTGACGCAATTTTTCATGGGCATCGGCATGGACCTGTACGGCCTGCGCCGCACGGTGCTCAGCGCCTTTCCGCTGGCCATTGCCGGGGCCGCCCTGTCGGCCTGGGCGCCCGGTTATGGCTGGCTGATGTGGGGCCAGCTGCTGATTGGCGTGGGCTGCGCGCCGGCCTTTCTGGCCTGCACGGTGTTCATTGCGCGGCATTTTCCGGCGTCGCGTTTTGCCTTCCTGTCGGGCGTGGGCATGGGTGTGGGCGGGCTGGGCCTGCTGCTCACCGGCACACCGCTGGCCTGGCTGGTGCAGCGCTCGGGCTGGCGCAGCGGCTTCGCGCTGCTGGCCGTGCTGTCGGCGCTGGCCTGGCTGCTGATCTGGCGCTGCGTGCACGAGCCGGCCGTGGCCGGCCCGGCGCCCGCGCGCGAGCGCTGGGGCACGGCCGTGCGCCGCTTTGGCGCGCTGTTCATGCTGCCGCACACGCTGGGCATCCTGCTGCTGGGCATGGTGGCCTACGCCTCGTTTCTGGCGCTGCGCGGCCTGTGGATAGCGCCGATGCTGATCGACCGCTATGCGTTCACGCTGGTCGAGAGCGGCAACATGGCCGTGGCCATGTCGCTGGTTTCGCTGTTCTCCCCGGCCTTTTTTGGCCGCCTCGACCCCGGCCCGGCGCGCCGGCGAGCCTGGATCGCCAACTTTTCGCTGCTGGTGGCGGCGCTCTACCTGGGCCTGGGGCTGGTGCACCACGCCACGCTGAACCTGGTGCTGGTGATGTGCATTGCGGTGCTGTCGGGGTACTCGGTGCTGCAGTATTCGGATGTGCGCTCGTCCTACCCGCCCGATCTGACGGGGCGCGCACTGTCGGTGTTCACCATGGCCATGTTCCTGGGCGTGGGCCTGGTGCAGTGGCTCACCGGCTGGGTCGCAGACTGGGCGCAGGGCCAGGGGCGGGAGCCCTACAGTGCGGTGATGGGCGCGATTGCCACCCTGCTGGCGCTCGGCTCGGTCGCGTTTCGCTGGCTGCCGCTATCCCCGCTGCTGCAGCCAGCCGGTGGGCCTGGCAAAGAATCTGCCTGAAAGGCACGCCAGCGCTCTGGATAAAGTGCCAGCAGCTATTTTTTATAGAGCGATCTATAGCGAACTGGCGCTGGAACCGTCGCCCCGGTAAAGCCAGGGCACGTCCAGCAACCGCTCGCCCAGCAGGCGTAGCGACACATCGCGCGCCCAGCGCACGGGGCCCGTGGCGTGGAAAATGCGGCCGTTGCGCGTGGAGCGGGCCTGCACGCGCGCGTTGCGCTGCCAGCGGTTGAGCGCATAGCGGGTCAGGCGCAGGGGTACATCCAGGTCGTGCATGGACAGCGCGCGCTGCAGCTCCGCCGCATCCTCGATGGCCATGCCGGCGCCCTGCGCCAGGTAGGGGCGCATCGGATGGGCGGCGTCGCCCAGCAAGGCCACCACGCCCCGGGCCATCTCGGCGGGTTCGCGCACAGGGGGGCGGTCGCACAGCGGCCACAGGCGCCAGCCACCGCCGGCATCGACCACGCCGCGCACCGCCTGCTGCAGCGCGGTGCAGGTGCCCTGCAGGGCGGCTTCGAGATCGGCGCTATTGGCCGCGTGGTCCCAGTTTTCCAGGTCCTGCGGCGCGGGGCCCTGCACGATGACCACCAGGTTCTGCAATTCGCCCCGGCGCACGGGGTACTGCACCACATGCAGGCGCGGCCCCAGCCAGGCGGTCACCTGGCGGGTGCGCAGCCCCTTGGGCAGCGCGTGCTGCGGCACCAGCGCCCGGTAGGCCAGGTGGCCCGATACGCGCGGGCGCTGTTCGCCCAGCAGCTGCGCGCGGGTGCGGCTCCACAGGCCGTCTGCCCCCACCAGCGCATCCCCCTCCACGTCCTTGCCCCGGCTGGTGCGCACCGTCACCACGCCATCGGCATCGGTGAAGCGGTCGATGGCCTGGTCCAGATGAAGTTGCGTGTCGGTGTATTTTTCGACGGCCGCCAGCAGCAGGCCATGCAGGTCGGCGCGGTGGATGGTGGCGTAGGCCGCGCCGTAGCGCTCCACCGCCGTACTGCCCAAGGGCAGTGCAGCCAGTTCCTGGCCCGTGAGCGCGCTGCGCACCTGCAGCCGCCCGGGAAAGGCCGCCACATCCTGCAAGGGGCGCTGCAGGCCCCAGGCCTGCAGGCGGCGCACCACATTGGGCCCCAGCTGCACGCCGGCGCCCACCTCGCTGAATGCGGCAGCACGTTCATACAGCCGCGCCTCCCACCCGGCGCGCGAAGCCCCCAGGGCCGCTGCCAAACCGCCAATGCCGCCTCCCGCGATCAACACCTGTTTTCTCATGACCGCATTGTGCCGCGCACGACCGGTGATCTGCCTGGAGTGGCCTGGAATTGGCCGCGCGTGCGCGTTCAGCGGACCGGTCACGCGCCCGTGAGCAGCTGGCGCAGCACGAACGGCAGAATGCCGCCCGCGCGGTAGTAGTCCACTTCGATCGGTGTGTCGATGCGCAGGGTGACCACCACTTCCTGGCGCGCCCCGCCCTCGCGGTGGATGACCAGCGTGGCATCGCTTTGCGGCGTGAGTGCGGCATCGGGCAGCACATCGATCACCTCGCGGCCCGTGAGGCCCAGCGACTGCCACGAATCGGCGCCCTTGAACTGCAGCGGCAGCACGCCCATGCCCACCAGGTTGGAGCGGTGGATGCGCTCGAAGCTGCGCGCCACCACCGCCTTGATGCCCAGCAGCTGCGTGCCCTTGGCGGCCCAGTCGCGGCTGGAGCCGGTGCCGTATTCCTCGCCGGCAAACACCACCGTGGGCGTCTTCTGCGCCATGTACTGCATGGCCGCATCGAAAATGAACATCTTCCGGCCCTGCAATGCCCCCTCGTTCTGGAACACCGTCACGCCACCTTCTTCGCGCGAGCCGTCGGCGGTGGGCGCAATCATCAGGTTCTTGATGCGCACGTTGGCAAAGGTGCCACGCATCATCACGTCGTGGTTGCCGCGGCGCGCGCCGTAGCTGTTGAAGTCGGCTTTTTGCACACCATGCTGCAGCAGCCACTGGCCGGCGGGCGAACTCTCCTTGATGGAACCGGCGGGTGAGATATGGTCGGTGGTGATGGAGTCGCCAAACAGCGCCATGATGCGGGCACCCTGTACGGATTCCGAGCCTTTTTGGCCTGCGGCGCTTTCACCGTTTTCTCTGGCTGCTACAGATTCCAGAGCAAAATCGGCAAAGAACGGTGGCTCGGCGATGTAGGTGCTGGCGGGCCACACGTAGGTGTTGCCGGTCACGCCCTTGATCTTGCCCCACAGCTTGCCCGGGTCGCTGGCCACCTTGGCGTAGTTATCGCGGAAGGCCTTGCCCTTCATGGCGAACTTCATAAGCTGGTGGATTTCGTCGCTGCTCGGCCAGATGTCGCCCAGGTAGATGTCCTTGCCGCCCTTGCCCTGGCCGACCGGCTCGGTCATCAGGTCCTTGAGCACCGTGCCGGCAATGGCGTAGGCCACCACCAGCGGCGGGCTGGCCAGGAAGTTGGCCTTGAGGTTGGGATGGATGCGCGCCTCGAAGTTGCGGTTGCCCGACAACACGGCGGCGCACACCAGGTCGTTGCGGGTGATGGCCTCGTTGAGCTCGGGCGTGAGGTCGCCGGCGTTGCCGATGCAGGTGGTGCAGCCGTAGCCCGCCAGCGCAAAGCCGAGCTTTTCCAGGTAAGGCAGCAAGCCGGTTTCGCTCAGGTATTCGGTGACGATGCGCGAGCCGGGCGCCAGCGATGTCTTGATGTGCGGTTGCACTTTGAGCCCCGCCTCCACCGCCTTCTTGGCCAGCAGGCCGGCGGCCAGCAGCACGCTGGGGTTGCTGGTGTTGGTGCAGCTGGTGATGGCGGCAATCAGCACATCGCCGTTGCCGATCCTGAGGGCCTGGTCGCCATCGCCGGGCAGGTCGCACACGGTGCTGGCTTGGCTGGCATGTTGCGCCGTGGCCAGCGTCGGGCGGTTGCTCACCATTTCCACCACCGAGCGCGCGGCGCCAGGCTGCGGCGCTGGCGCATCCTCGGCCGGGCCCCCTTCACCACAGCCAACCCGGTGGCGCTGCAACAGGCGCTCGGCCGACTGGTTGAAACCGTTTTCGGCATTGGACTTGCTGAACAGGTCGGCGAACTGGCCCGCCACCTTGCCCAGCTCGATGCGGTCCTGCGGGCGCTTGGGGCCGGCCAGGCTGGGGGTGACGCTGCCGAGGTCGAGCTTGACGACCTGCGAATAATCCACCTCGCCCGCCAGCGGCACGCCAAACAGGCCCTGGGCCTTGAAGTAGGCCTCGAAGGCTTCGATCTCGCCCTTGGTGCGGCCCGTGCCCTTGAAATACTCCATCGTCCGCTCATCCACCGGGAAGAAACCCATGGTGGCGCCATATTCGGGCGCCATGTTGCCGATCGTGGCGCGGTCGGGCAGCGCCAGGGTGCGCGTGCCTTCGCCAAAGAATTCGACGAACTTGCCCACCACCTTGTGCTGGCGCAGCAGCTCGGTGACGGTAAGCACCAGGTCGGTGGCGGTGACACCTTCGCGCAGCTGGCCGGTCAGCTCCATGCCCACCACGTCGGGCGTGAGAAAGTACACGGGCTGGCCCAGCATGGCGGCCTCGGCCTCGATGCCGCCCACGCCCCAGCCGACCACGCCAATGCCATTGATCATGGTGGTGTGGCTGTCGGTGCCCACCAGGGTATCGGGGTAGAAAACGCCGTCCTTGCGCTGGTGCACGCCACGCGCCAGGTATTCGAGGTTGACCTGGTGCACGATGCCAAAGCCCGGGGGCACGACGCCAAAGGTGTCAAAGGCCTGCATGCCCCATTTCATGAACTCGTAGCGCTCGCGGTTGCGCTCGAATTCGAGTTTCATGTTCAGGTCGAGCGAGTTCTTCTTGCCGTAGTGGTCGACCATGATGGAGTGGTCCACCACCAGGTCCACCGGCACCAGCGGCTCGATCTTCTTGGGGTTCTTCCCCAGTTTGGCGGCCACGCTGCGCATGGCGGCCAGGTCGGCCAGCAGTGGCACACCGGTGAAGTCCTGCAGCACCACGCGCGAAACGACAAACGGGATCTCGTCCTTGCGCGCAGCCTGCGGCGCCCAATGGGCCAGCTGCTGCACATGCTCGGCGGTCACCTTGCGGCCATCACAGTTGCGCAGCACCGATTCGAGCACGATGCGGATCGACACGGGCAAGCGGCTGATCTGCGGAAACTGCTTGGCCAGTGCAGGCAACGAATAGAACTGCCCCGACTTGCCGGACGCGGTCTTGAACTTCTTCAGCGTGGACGCAAAAGCGTGGCGGGCGGGCTTGGACGACGATGCCATGGCGAACTCCTGTGAGGGACAACAAGAGGCCATTCTGGCAGCGCCGTATATCGGCGCAATGCCTGGGGTCATGGAAGCGGGCGCGTTACCGATGGACCCACGCGGGAGCTGCCTTCGAATCAACCCCCGAGCGTATCGGGCATCCCGCATGAATGCCCCATTGCCGCCATCGCGCGCAGGGTGTAACACTTGGTATCGTAGGCAATGCGCATACTGCGCACTGAATAGAACGCCCGATCCATTGCAGGCCCATTCCATTCAAACCTGTGCAGACCCCGAGCTGTCGTTCCGGACGATATATGCGGGCGAGGGTAATGCCCCACTGCGTTCCAACACACCGTGGCGCGAGCGATTCATCTCCACACCCACGGTATGGGATGCACCCACCGATGCCACCGCGCAGGAACCGGCTGTGGCATTCATCCAGGGAACCACGATTCAAACGGCCGATACCGGGGAAATGCGCCCCTGCGCTGGCACCCGGAGAAGGCGCCGCGCCCCTTCATTCTGGCGCGGCGAATGGCCCATAAAAAAAGCCCGCATCGGCGGACTTTTTATGGACGCATACGCAGCCTGGATTAAATCGCAAACTGCTCGCGGTTCTCGTTCTGAATCCACTTTGGTGGTTTGCCGCGTCCGGTCCAGGTCTGACCCGTGGCGGGATTGCGGTATTTGGGAGCCACCTTGGAGCCAGCACTGGCACTGCGTGCCCGGCCAGCGGGAAAAACATCCTGCGCCGTCAGGCCAAACTCCGCAATCAGGGCGCGAACCTGCGCAACTGCTTCAGACAGCTCGTTGCGCCGGGCTTCATTGATCTTGCGCTCAAGGTCTTCACGCTGCTTCAGGAGTTCTTTGTAGCTGGACATGGTGTGTGATTAAAGGTAATTGCGAAGGAGCCTGCATTATAGGAATAATGCGCGGATTTGTGCACACCGTGTCGCATTGGGGTTGATTTCACCCGCACTTTTCAACACTGGCAGGGCGCTGGATATTCAATTCCTCTCCAATGGTTGATCGGGTTGCGCGAGCACCTTATCAATACGCTTGCCATCCAGGTCCAGGATTTCGAATATCCACCCGGCACAGGCAATGCGCTCTGCAACTGCCGGCAAATGGCCTGATTCGGCCATCAAAAGGCCTGCCAGGGTGTTATAACGGCCGCGGTCTTCTTCAGGCAAATCCCGAATATCGAGCCGCGCCTTGAGTTCCGTCACGGGCATCAAACCATCCAGGAGCCACGTACCATCGTCGCGCAGGGTTGCCCAGGCATCGGCCGATGCGCCCGGCTGCAATTCCCCGGTAATGGCTTCCAGCAAATCACGCGGCGTCATGATGCCCTGCACCACGCCGTATTCATCCACCACAAAGACCATGCGGCCCGACCGGGCGCGGAACTGTTCGAGCAACTCCATGCCGCTCAGGGTTTCGGGCACGAACGATGCAGGCTGCGCATAAGACTCCACGGTTCCGTGTGCCTCGGGGCCCAGTTCCAGCATGCGCGCCACGCTGATCACGCCCACCACTTCATCGAGGGAGGCGCGGCACACCGGGTACCAGGAGTGGGCGCCATGCTCGCCGCCCGTGCCCGCCATGCGCAGGCCTTCGAGCACTGTCAGGCCGGCATCGAGCCATTGCACATCGGTGCGCGGCACCATCAGCGAGGTCAGGGGCCGGTCGTCGAGACGGAACACGTTCTGCACCATCTGGTGCTCGTGGTGCTCGATCACCCCCGCATCGCGCCCCTCCTCCAGGCTGGCGGCAATTTCCTCCTCGGTCACCATCCGACCGGCATCGTTGTCCACCCGCAGCAGCTTGAGCACCCCCTGGGTGGACAGCGACAGCAGCCGCACGAAAGGCTTGGCGCCCTGGGCCACCCAGGTCATGGGGCGCGCCACGAAACGCGCGACGGCTTCAGGGTAAAGCTGGCCAATGCGCTTGGGCACCAGTTCGCCAAACACAATGGTGATGAAGGTGATCACCGTCACCACGATGGCCGTGGCGCTCACGCTGGCAGCGCCTTCTGGCGCCCCCAGGGTCTGCAGCCACAGGCCCAGGTCGTAACTGAAAGCGGCCTCGCCAATAATGCCGTTGAGCATGCCGATGGAGGTAATGCCCACTTGCACCGACGACAGGAACTGCGTGGGATTGTCGAGCAAGGTCAGGGCCGCCCGCGCGCCCTTGTCGCCGCCTTCTGCCATGGCAACGAGCCGGGATTTGCGACTGGACGCCAAGGCCAGTTCCGACATGGCGAACACGCCATTGAGCAGTGTCAGCAGCGTGATCAGCAGAAAATCCATGAATCAATAGGCAAGAAGAACACCATGGCACTTTACTGTATTGGCGATATCCAGGGTTGCGACCGCGCATTGGGACGCCTGCTGGATCTCATCGATTTTTCGGCGAGCCGCGACACCGCCTTCCTGCTGGGCGATCTCGTCAACCGGGGCCCCGACTCCGCTGCCGTGCTGCGCCGCTGCATGGCGCACGGCGATGCCCTGCGCCCCCTGCTGGGCAACCATGACCTGCACCTGCTGGCGACCGCATATGGCGCCCGCAAACCCTCGCGGCGCGACACACTGGCCAATGTGCTCGATGCCCCGGACCGGGATGCGCTGCTGCAATGGCTGCGCCTGCAGCCGCTGGCCCGCCAGCATGACCACGGGGGGAAACCTTTGCTGATGGTGCACGCAGGAGTGCTGCCCTCCTGGAATGCCGCGCAAACCCTGGATCTGGCCGACGAAGTGCACCGCGTCTTGCGCAGCGCCGATCTGCCCGCATTCCTGCAGCAGATGTACGGCAATACCCCGGACCACTGGGACGACTCCCTGACCGGACCGGACCGCCTGCGCGTGGTCGTGAATGCACTCACGCGACTGCGGTTCTGCTCGAAACAGGGGGTGATGGATTTCGAAAGCACCGAAAGCGCCAGTGCGGCGCCCCCCGGGCTGATGCCCTGGTTTGACGTGCCCGGTCGCGGTACGGCCCAGACCTTGGTCGCGTTCGGACATTGGTCCACCCTGGGCTGGCTGAACCGCCCCCACTGCCTGGGCCTGGACACGGGCTGCGTGTGGGGTGGCTGCCTGAGCGCGGTGCGCTTTGGCGGCTCCCTGGAGGAGCGCGAACTGCTGCAGGTGCACTGCGAGCAGGCGCAGGCCCCTGGCGCCTGAAGCAATCGCCCGTCAGGCGGCCCCACGCGCCAATGCGGCCGCCATGCCCGCGGAATACCACGCGCTGCCATCGCCCGCGACCATCAGCGCCTCCACCCCCGGCTGGCGCGCTACCAGTGCCTGCCCGGCCTGCGCGCCCTGCACCATCAGGGCAGCGCCCAGCCCATTGACTTGCGCCACATCGCGCGCCAGCAGGCTGACACCGTGCACACCGACGGTAGGGTATCCCGTGCGGGGATCCAGAATATGGTGCGCCCGCTTGCCGGCCGCGAAGAAATAGCGCTCGTAGTCACCGGACGATGCCACCACCGCCGGACCCTGCACCGAGAGCGCTCCCAGCAGGCGCTCGGGTGCGCGCGGATCACGCAGGCCCACGCGCCATGGACGCCCCTGCAGCTGCCCCATCACCAGGACATCGCCACCACCGTTGATGAGCGCATTGCCCACGCCCTGCTGGCGCAACACCCGCATGCCGGCTTCGAGGATAGGCAGCTTGGCAATGCCCCCGAGGTCCAGGGCCATGCCTTGCCGGGTCAGATAGGCCGTGCCCGCTGACTCGTCCAGCACCAGGCGGCGCGCGTCCACCAGTTGCCGTTGTCGGGCCACCACACCCGCCGCAGGCACAGTCTGGTGGCCTTCTTCAAAGTTCCAGCCCTTGAGGGAGCCCACCGTGATGTCAAAGGCACCGCCGCTGAGCCGGAACATCTGCTGCGCCGTTTTCAGCACGCCCATTACTTCGCTCGGAACCGCGACGGGCTGGATGCCTGCAGCACGGCTGATGCGGCTGACTACGCTGTCAGGCCGGTAGCGGCTGAAAAGCGCTTCCAACCGGGCCATTTCAGCATAGGTCCGGTCGATGGCATGGCGCAGCTCGGGCGCTTCGCCACCGTCGGCCACGATATCGACCTGCGTGCCCATGAGGGCCCGCGATCCCCGTTGCGGCGCCCCGAAAACCGGGGCCGCCGAAGCCCACGACACACACCCCAGCAAGGGCAGTGCCATGGCTATCCGGCGCCTGGTCGGGCTGAACACCGTCGATTCAGCGGATGTCATGGCGCGTCGCGGTCAGATGGACTGATCGGCCATGTAGTCCACAGCGGCCTTCACTTCGTCGTCGGTCAGGGTGGAGCCGCCGCCGCGCGCAGGCATCATGCCCTTGGCACCCGTGAAGCCCTCGATCGCATGCTTGTACAGCGTGTCCTTGCCCTGGGCAATGCGCGGACCCCAGTCGGCCTTGTCGCCGGGCTTGGGAGCACCTGCCACGCCTGCGGCATGGCACAAGGCACAGGTTTTGCCATACACGCTCTTGCCGACCGTGTTCTCAGCCACCGGTGCGGGCGCTGCTGCCGGAGCCGGCGCAGGAGCCGCGGCCGGGGCGGGTGCGGGAGCCGGCGCAGCCGCTTCCGTCGATTTCTTGTCGCCACAGGCACCGAGCGCCAAAGAGATTGCCGCGATGGCAAGCAGGCCAGATAGTTTTTGCATGGGGTTGTTCCTGTTCAGAAGGTCAATAAAAGAAAAAGCGGTAAGGCTCCGCAAGGACGGCGATGACGCCATATAGATACCAAGGCGCCGCCCCGGCCCGCAGACCAACGGCTTGGTTCGCTCACACTTTCCAAGGCACCCGATCCTCATTCACACCCACGGAAACGGCGTGCCTGGCAAGCATCATAAGAAGGATGCAATGGTTCATGCAATATGCGTAATATAGACCCGAGAGCCTGACAATAGCGGTCCTTTCGGTTGTCATCATTTGACATAGATCAATTTGATTCATTTTGAATGAATCTATATTCAACCTCCATGTGCATTCCTCGTCCAGCCTTGATCCGATCCCGTTGGTGGGTCTTGGCGTGGTTTCTGATGTCGCTCGGCGTGGCCACTGCAGCGCCCATGGTCCAGCCCCGGTTGCTGGATACCGTCTGCTCCGCTTCCGGAGCCCCGAAGGTCATCCTCCACACCGACGACGGAGCTGTCGAACAAGCCGCTGCTGACGCACTGCACTGCCCCCTGTGCCTTGTGGGCGGTGCACCTCCCAACACCGTGCTTGCGCTGCCGCCCGCAACTCCTGCGACCGCCGCCCAGCCCGTTTTCCCTGCTTTTTCCCGCGCTCCTGCCGCCACGGCAGCACCGCCACCGGCGCGGGCACCCCCGTTTTTTCCGAGCCAATCCTAAAGAGGTGAACCATGAGCGATAAGAGAGAAGTCAAACCAGAAACCGTCGGTATCGGCCGTCGTCGTTTCATCAATACCGCCGCACTGGCAGGCCTGACCGTCGGCGTGGCAGCTTGCAATGACAAGCCAGCCAATGCGCCCGCAGCAGCAGCGTCGGGCCCTGTCGCGGCACCGGCTGCAGCCCACTCCGGTGGAGCGAATGCAACACACCTCAAACCCGGTGAACTCGATACCTATTACGGCCTGTGGAGCGGCGGCCACAACGGCGACGTTCGCGTGCTGGGCCTGCCTTCCGGCCGCGAGCTTCTGCGCATCCCCTGCTTCGTGCCCGATGCGCTGGTGGGCTGGGGCATCACCAATGAATCCAAGGCCGTCATGGGCACCAAGGCCGACGGCAGCCTGCGCTACACGGTGGCCGACACCCACCACCTGCATGGTTCCTACAAGGACGGCAACTACGACGGCCGCTACGCCTGGGTCAACGACAAGATCAACAGCCGCATCGCGCGCATCCGCCTCGATTACTTCATCTGCGACAAGATCACCGAGCTGCCCAACGTGCAGGGCTTCCACGGCATCTTCCCCGACAAGCGCGATCCGGTCGATCCGGCCATCAACTACACCACGCGAGTGTTCTGCGGCGCTGAATTCGCCATTCCCCTGCCCAACGATGGCAAGGACGTGAACGCACCCGAGAAGTACCGCTCGATGTTCAGCTGCGTGGATGCCGAGACCATGGAAATGCGCTGGCAGGTGCTGATCGACGGCAACTGCGACCTGACCGCCACGTCCTACGATGGCAAGCTGGCAGCCACCAACCAGTACAACGTCGAAAACGGCGTGCACTACGAAGACATGATGTCGGCCGAGCGCGACGCCTGCCTGTTCTTCAACATTGCCCGCATCGAAGAGGCCGTGAAGGCCGGCAAGTTCAAGACCGTCGGCTCGTCCAAGGTGCCGGTGGTGGATGGCACCCGCGAGGCCAACAAGGACCCGAAGACGGCCCTCACCGCCTATGTGAGCGTGCCCAAGAACCCCCACGGCGTGAACGCCAGCCCCGATCAGAAGTACTTCATCTGCGCCGGCAAACTGTCGCCCACGGCCACCGTGATCGAATTGGCGAAGGTGCTGGACTGGTTCGACGGCAAGATGGAAAAAGTCGACGGCGCCATCGTCGCCGAGGTTGAAATCGGCCTGGGCCCGCTGCACACCGCCTTCGACGGCCGCGGCAACGCTTACACCACGCTGTTCCTGGACAGCCAGGTGGTCAAGTGGAACGTGGAAGCAGCCATCAAATTCCATGCGGGCGACAAGAACGCCAAGTACGTGGTAGACCGCCTGGACGTGCACTACCAGCCCGGCCACATCAACGCCACGCACTCCGAGACCGTCGCCGCCGATGGCAAGTACCTCGCCGTGGGCTGCAAGTTCTCCAAGGACCGTTTCCTGCCGGTGGGCCCCTTCCACCCCGAGAACGAGCAGCTGATCGACATCTCGGGCGACAAGATGGTGCTGATGGCCGACCACCCGGTGCGCGGCGAGCCCCACGACTTCATCATCTTCAAGCGCGACATCGTCAAGCCCAAGCAGGTCTATGACCTGAACGAGTTCCCCCTGGCCGTCAAGGACGCCAAGGAATCCGGTGTCTTCCGCAACGGCAAGAAGGTCACGGTGAAGCTCACCTCCCAGGCGCCTGCCTTCAGCCTGCGTGAATTCACGGTGAAGAAGGGCGATGAAGTCACGCTGATCCTGACGAATCTCGACAAGATCGAAGACCTGACGCACGGCTTCGCTGTGCCCAAGTACAACATCCAGTTCGTGATCAACCCGCTGGAGACCAAGTCGGTAACCTTCATTGCCGACAAGCCCGGCGTGTTCTGGGCCTACTGCTCCACCTTCTGCCATGCGTTGCACCTGGAGATGCGCACGCGCATGATCGTCGAGGCCTGAGGAAAAACACCCCTGTGTGGCCATGCCCGTGGCATGGGCTCCACCCAGGGGTTTTGAGCCAATTAGGCCTGTAATGCGGGCACACCAACCGGTGCCTGTTATTGTTTGGATAGTATTTATGCCCTCCCTCGGTCCACGGTTCGCAGCCTTCTGTTTTGCACTGTTCATGGCGCTGGCCCTTCTGGCGCCGCGCGCACATGCCAGTGCCTACGAGGCGGAGCTGCCTGACAACCTGGCCAGCACGCCCGCCATGTGCTCGCTGCTGCCTTGTGCCGAGGTCTTTCCGGGTGCCACGCATTTTTCCGACCGCAAGGGCCAGCCGCCCTACGTCGAGGCCTACGACAGCGACTCGGCCCAGAAAAAGCTGCTGGGCTATGTGATGCTGTCCACCGACATCACCGACACGCCCGCCTATTCGGGCAAGCCGGTGGTCACGCTGATCGGCATGGACACCCAGGGCCATTTCGTCGGCGTAAAGGTGCTCAAGCATTCCGAGCCCATCCTGCTGCTGGGCATTCCCGAATCGGCCCTCATCAACTTCAACAACCAGTACATCGGCAAGTCGGTGGTCGACACCATCGAGGTCGGCCCCTCGCGCCCCGACGAGAACGTGATCGGCCTGGATGCCATCTCCGGCGCCACCGTCACCGTGGTGGCGCAAAACCAGGTGGTCATGACCTCGGGCGCCGCCGTGGCGCGCCAGGCCGGCATCATCGCGCCCACCGTGCGCGAGCCCGCGCGCTTCGTCGCCACCGGCCAGAGGTACGACTGGGCGCAGCTCGTGAAAATGGGCACGGTGCAGCAGCTGCTCGTCAAGCCCGAGCAGGTGGGCCTGCCGCGCGGCCCCGAGCCCTTCATCGAACTGTGGTTTGGCGACCTGAACCACCCCGACTTTGCCCGCAGCCTCCTGGGTGACCGCGGCTTTGACAGCCTGCGCTCGCGCCTGAAGGAGGGCGAGAACGCGCTGTTCATCATCAAGACGGGGGGCCAGGAATCCTTCAAGGGCTCGGGCTTCGTGCGCGGTGGCATCTACGACCGCGTGCAGGTCAAGCAGGGGGCGGATTCCTTCACCTTCCGTGACCTGGACTCGTACAACCTCTACGGCCTGGAGGCAGAGGGCGCGCCGCGCTATGCCGAATCGGCCATCTTCATCATCCGCTCGCATGCGTTCTCTGCCGCCTACCCCTGGAAGCTGGCCTTCCTGGGCAACCGGGTGGACCGCGCCACGGGCCACCGCAGTTTTGCGGTGTTCGAGTCCAAGTACTGGCTGCCCGCCAGCAGCCTGGAAGGTGGTCGCCCCAAGGTCGAGGAACCGGCTGCCCCCTGGGTGCGCATCTGGAAGTCACAGGCGCTGCCCATTTCCCTGTTCATCCTTCTGCTGGCGGCCGTCACGGTGGTTTATGCCTTGCGCGAAAAGCTCACGCGCCTGTCAACGCACAAGAACAAGTGGCCGGTCAACGGTTTCAAGTACACGTTCTGGGCCATCAGCATCTTCTGGGTGGGCTTTGGCTACATGGCCCAGCCCTCCATCACGCAGGTGCTGACGTGGTTCCACGCGCTGCTGTTCCAGTGGACCTGGTCGCTGTTCCTGTCCGACCCGTTCATCTTCCTGTTCTGGATCTTCATCATCGTCACGGCGTTCCTGTTTGGCCGCGGTCTGTTCTGCGGCTGGATGTGCCCGTTCGGCTCGCTGCAGGAAGCCGTCTACAAGATCGCCCGGGCGCTGGGCCTCAAGCGCTTCCAGACCCAGCTGCCGCAGAAGTGGCATGACCGCCTGAAGTGGATCAAGTACGCCGTTTTCTTCTTCTTGCTTACCGTGTCCATGTTCTCCATGGGCCTGGCCGAAAAACTGTCCGAGGTCGAACCCTTCAAGACCACCTTCCTGGTCGGGGTGATGAACCGCGCCTGGCCCTACGGCCTGTTCGTGGCCGCCATTCTGGGTGTGTCCCTCTTCATCGAGCGGCCGTACTGCAAATACATCTGCCCGCTGGGGGCATCGCTGGCCATGCCCAGCACCTTCCGCTGGTTTGGCCTCAAGCGCAAGCAGGACTGCAACAGCTGCAAGGCCTGCGCCGTGGGCTGCGGTGCACAGGCCATTGATGCCGACGGCCGCATCGACCACCGCGAGTGCCTGCACTGCCTGGATTGCATGATTTTGTACACCGACACCAAGGGCTGCCCGCCCCTGGCCAAGGAGCGCAAGCGCCGCGAAAAAGACGGTCTGGAGATCACACCCATTGGCGCCAACGGCTACTTCATCCCGATCCACCCGGCCACGGTGCAAGACCAGATATCCCCCAAGGCCAGGGACGGGGTCGATCCGCGCATGCCTACCGACCGCACCCTGCCTGCGCACAAGAGGGATGTGGGCCTGATCGCCTGGCTGTGGCTGGAGCTGCGCGACCACTTGTGGCCCTGGAGCCGCGAGGGCTGGAACAGCCAGCGCGCGCTGCAGGTCGCCGGTCTGGCGCTGGCCATTGCCGCCACCTTCGCCTGGGTGCAGGGGGCGCTGGGCCATCTGTCCTCGGGCGCCATCATCGGCTGGTGGTTTGGCTGGAGCGTCTACGAGGTGCTGATCCGCCTGTCCGGCCGCCGCTACGTGAAAGACGGCCCCTGGTGGCGTGACCAGTACCGCGTCGCCGGTGTGATGGATATGATGAGCTATGTGGGATTCAAGAACCTGATGATTGGCGCTGCGCTGTTCCTGGTGCTCAAGGCCCTGGGCTGGCTCATCGCATGAAGATATTGACCCACTTGACCCATTTAAGCCTGGCCCTGGCACTGCTCATCGCCGGAGCCTGCCAGGCCGCCACCCTGAGCGTGCGCCCCGGCGACGACCTGGCCGCCACGGTGGCCAAGGCACAGCCGGGTGACGTGATCGAAGTGGCGCGCGGCCTGTACCGCGCCAACCTGCGGATCGACAAACCCCTGACCCTGCGCGGCCTGGACCGGCCCACCATCAGCGGGGGCGCCCAGGGCGACACCATCCGCGTCACCGCCCCCGACGTGGTGATCGAGGGTCTCATCGTGCGCGACTCGGGCACCAACCTCAAGGACCAGAACGCCGGCATCTACATCTACCCCGGCGCGCACCGTGCCGTGGTGCGCCACTGCGATCTCACCTACAACCTGTTCGGCCTGTGGATCGAGAAGTCCAACGACGTGCAGGTGCTGTCCAACACCATCACCGGGCTGCGCGATGTCAACTCGTCGCAGCGCGGCAATGGCGTGCAGCTGTACAACACCAAGGGCGCGCGCATCGAGAACAACCAGATCAGCTTCGTGCGCGATGCCCTCTACATCGATGTATCGCACCACGCCATCTTCCGGGGCAACAAGCTGCACCACAGCCGCTACGGCACGCACTACATGAACTCCTACTACAACCTGTGGGAAGACAACGACACCTACCTGAACCGGGGCGGCCTGGCGCTGATGGAAGTGCGCGACCAGGTGGTGCGCAACAACCGCGCCTGGGGCAACTCGGACCATGGAATCATGCTGCGCACCATGCAGGACTCGGTGATCGAGAACAATGTCGTGGCGGACAACGGCCGTGGCTTCTTCATCTACGACGTCGAATACATCCAGCTCAAGGACAACCTGGTGACAGGCAATGCCGTGGGGGTGCACCTGTCGGCGGGCTCCACCCGCAATGCGGTGGAGGGCAACGACTTCGTCGGCAATCGCGAGCAGATCCGCTATGTGGGTGCCCGCGATGAGCGCTGGGGCACACAACGCGGCAACTACTGGAGCAACTACCTGGGCTGGGACCGCGACGGCAACGGCATGGGCGACGTGCCCTACGAAGCCAACGACATGGTGGACCGCCTGACCTGGCGCCATCCCACCATCAAGCTGCTGCTGGCAAGCCCCGCCGTGCAGGCCCTGCGCCTGGTGGGCCAGCAATTCCCCGTGCTGCGCGTACCCACCGTGGTGGACCCCAAGCCCCGCATGCAGCCCAACCACCCCCAACGGAGCCACTGGCGTGACACGCAACCCTCACAACGCTGACCCCTCCGACCCTCCCGCGATCGAAGTGCGCGGTGCCCTCAAGCACTACGGCGCGCTGCACGCCGTGGACGGCATCGACCTGCGCGTGGAGCGCGGCGAGATTTTTGGCCTGATCGGCCACAACGGCGCCGGCAAGAGCACGCTGTTCAAGATGATCCTGGGCCTGGTGCCCGCCACCCGGGGCGAAATCCTCGTGAGCGGGGCCTCGGTGCATGGACGTGGCTTTCGCGCCGCACGCCGCCACCTGGGTTACCTGCCGGAAAACGTGGTGCTGTATGACAACCTGACCGGCCTGGAGACGCTGCATTTCTTCGCCCGGCTCAAGGGCGCGCCACTGCAGCAATGCCCGGTGCTGCTGGACCGCGTGGGGCTGGCACAGGCCGCACACCGGGCCGTGCGCGAATACTCCAAGGGCATGCGCCAGCGCCTGGGGTTTGCCCAGGCACTGCTCGGCACCCCGCGCGTATTGCTGCTCGACGAGCCCACCAACGGCCTGGACCCGCAGGCCATCCGCGATTTTTATGCCACGCTGCGCACGCTGCAGACCGAGGGCGTGACCATTGTCATCACCTCGCACATCCTCGCCGAGCTGCAGGAACGCGTGGACCGGCTGGCCATTCTGGCCACGGGCAAGCTGCAGGCGCTGGGCAGCGTGCAGGCCCTGCGCGAGCAGACGCAGATGCCGCTGACCTTTGCACTGACGCTGGCAGAGGCCGACCGCGCGCCCGTGGCCCAGGTCCTGGCGCAACTGCCCGGCATCACCACGACCCCCTCCCCCGTCGGGCTGGACCTGGGTTGCCCGCGCGACGCCAAGATGGCCGTGCTGGGCGCGCTGGCGCCATTTGGCGCACGCGTGCGGGACCTGCACATCCATGAGCCCTCGCTCGAAGACGTTTTCTTCGGTTTCTCCGGCTGACCGGGCGCCGTACCGATTCAAGATCCCCCATGGAACTGACACAGATCTTCACCATCGCCGCGAAAGAGTTTCGCGACCGCATGCGCAACCGCTGGGTGCTGGCGGTGGCCCTCGTGTTCACCGTGTTCTCGCTGGCCATTGCCTACTTTGGCGGTGCACAGCAGGGCACGGTGGGCTTTCGCTCCGTCGAATTCACCATTGCCAGCCTGGTCAGCCTGGTGATCTACCTGATCCCGCTGATCGCGCTGCTGCTGGGCTTCGACGCCATCGTGGGCGAGCGCGAGCGCGGCTCGCTCGACCTGCTGCTGTCGCTGCCCATCACGCGGCTGGAGCTGCTGCTGGGCAAGTACCTGGGCCTGGCCGCAGCACTCACCCTCTCGACCCTGGCGGGCTTCGGCCTGGTGGCCGTGCTGCTGTACCGGCAGTTCAGCTGGGCGGGCATGTTCCACTACGGTGGCTTCATGCTCAGCTCGGTGCTGCTGGGCCTGGCATTCCTGAGCATGGCCGTGCTGCTGTCGGTGCTGGCACGCGAGCGCACGCGGGCCTCGGGCCTGGCCATCGCCACCTGGTTCTTCTTTGTGCTGGTGTTCGATCTGCTGCTGCTGGGCGCCCTGGTGGCCACCGGCGGCGCCTATGGCGGTGCGACCATGGCCTATCTGTTGCTGCTCAACCCCGCAGACGTGTTCCGCATCCTCAACGTGTTCTCGCTGGAAGACGTGCGCACCCTGTACGGCCTGACCACCATCGTCCCCGAAGCCTTGGCCAAGCCCTGGCTCATGGGGGCCGTGATGGTGGGCTGGATCGTGGTGCCACTGGGCCTGGCAAGCTGGAGATTCAAACCATGACCACTTATCTGTGCTCCTGCCGCCGCCACACCGGTGCCGGCACCGCCGATGGCGTGCGGCGCCAACTGCTCGGCTGGGCCGCCCTGGCCTCGCTGGGTGCGCTGGGCCTGGGCACCCTGTCCGGTTGCAAGGACCCGTCCAGCACCGCGCAGGCCCTGGCGCCGGTGGAGATCGACCGATCCACCAGCTGCGAGCTCGACGGCATGCTGCTGGCCGACTACCCGGGCCCCAAGGCCCAGGTGCGCTTTGCGGGCCAGGAAAAACCCTCCTTCTTCTGCGACACCGTCGAACTCTTCAGCACCTTGCTGGCGGGCGAGCAGGTGCGCACCGTGCAGGCGGTGTATGTGCAGGACATGGGCCAGGCCGACTGGAATGCCCCCCAGGGCCACTGGATCGACGCCAAAACCGCCATCTACGTGGTGGGCGGCAAGCGCCATGGCTCGATGGGGCCCACCATCGGCAGCTTTGCCCTGGAGGCCGACGCCCAGAAATTCGCGGCCGAATATGGTGGCAAGGTGCTGCGTTTTGCCGAGGTCACGGCCGACATGGTTGACCTGAGCGGTGGCGCCCTGCACGATACCCGCATGTAAGCCCATGCACGCGCTGCGACAGTCCCATACCCGACGCCAGGCACTGCTCGCCGGGCTGGCGTCGGCGGGCGCGCTGGCTGGCGCCGCAGCGTGGGAGTTTTCTCCACCGGGCGCAGGCGATCGTGCAGCAGGGCAGCCGCTGCCCGACGATGTCTGCGTGGTGGCACCGCCCACACCGTTCGATTCCGCCCCCGGCCAGCCGCTGGGTGCGCCCCGCGCCATCCCCCCAGATGCGCGCTGCCCGGTGTGCGGCATGTACCCTGCCCGATCGCCCCAATGGGCGGCACAGACCATCTTCGCCAATGGGGATGCGCATTTTTTTGATTCCCCGCTGAGCCTGTTCCAGTACCTGGCCAACGTGGGGCAGTACAGCCCGGGGCGCACGGCGCAGGACCTGGTGGCCCGCTATGTCACCGACACGGAGACGAGCACCTGGATTGCCGCCGACACAGCAATGTATGTGGACGGCTCGTCCGCCCGCGGGCCCATGCGTGCGGGCAACCTGCCCGCATTCGCCTCGGCCGAGGCGGCACGGCGCTTTGCCGGCCAGCGGGACGGGCGTGTGATCGCCTTTGGGAGTGTCGATGGCGCCGTGCTGGAGCGGCTGGCACCCGGGCGCAGTGTGGACCACCGTGCGCACCAACCACCGTTGGCAAAGTAATTTTGATAGCGCGCAGCGCTTGCTGAATAAGCACTAACGATCTATTTTCAACAAAGCGGCAGACCGGTTTCGCGGTGCATCCCAGGCCTGCAACACGGCCCGGCCAGGGGATCACTGGTCGGAGGTTTCCGGCTGCACGGCTTTGAACAGCGCCGCCACCTTGCGCTTGGGCTTGATGTTGGCCGACACGCTGCTGCGCGTGGGCGATTTGGCTGCGGCCTCCCAGGCGGGTGCTGCGGTGGTACTGCTCGCCTCGTACGGTTTCTCGAAGAACGGGTCGCGCGAGGCCACTGCCGGACGAAAGCCCCGGTAGTTTTCACGCGGCTCGCGGGGTTCGCGGCGCTCACTGCGCTCGCGCAGCGTCGGCGGGGGAATCCCGTCGCGCGGGTCACCCGTTTCGCCCGCTTCACGCCAGGCACGGCGGCCGTCATTGATGCGGCCCTTGGGCCGGTCTTCGTCGTATTCGAGGGCCTCGATATCGAGCTTGGTCTTGAGCAGCTTCTCGATGTCGGCCACCAGACGGGCATCGCTGCCCGACACCAGGGTGACCGCCAGACCCGATGCGCCCGCACGGCCCGTGCGGCCGATGCGGTGCACATAGTCTTCGGCGTTGAACGGCACATCGAAGTTGAACACCGCTGGCACATCCTTGATGTCCAGGCCGCGCGCCGCCACGTCGGTACAGACCAGCAGATCGACCTCGCCGCTCTTGAAGGCTTCAAGGGCCTTCAGACGCTCGTCCTGGCTCTTGTCACCGTGCAGGGCGGCGGTCTTGAGGCCTTCGCGCTCCAGGCTGCGGGCCAGGCGTGCGCAGCCGAGCTTGCTGTTCACGAAGATGAACGCCTGCTTGATGCCACGCGTCTTGAGCACCTGGTGGATGGCGCGGCGCTTGTCATCGTCAGTGGCGCTGTAAAAGCGCTGCTCCACCGTGGAGGCCGTTTCGTTGGGACGTGCCACCTCGATGGTGATGGGGTTTTGCAGGTAGCTGCCGGCCAGGCGCTTGATCTCGGGCGAGAACGTGGCGCTGAACAGCAGCGTGGTGCGCTGCTTGGGCAGGTAGCTCAGGATGCGCTGCAGGTCGGGCAGGAAGCCGATGTCCAGCATGCGGTCGGCCTCGTCGAGCACCACATATTCAACCTGGTTGAGCACCGCGTTCTTGGCCTCGATGTGGTCGAGCAGACGGCCCGGCGTGGCCACCAGCACCTCGACGCCCTTTTTCAACTCGATGGTCTGGGGCTTCATGTCCATGCCGCCAAACACCACGGTGCTGCGCAGCTTGGTGTATTTGGCGTACAGCGCAATCTGCTGGGCCACCTGGTCGGCCAGCTCCCGCGTGGGCAGCAGCACCAGGGCGCGCACCGGGTGGCGGGCGGGAGAGGTGGAACTGCTCTCGTGCTTGAGCAGGCGCTGCAGCAGGGGCAGCGAAAAGGCCGCCGTCTTGCCGGTGCCCGTCTGGGCAGCGCCCATCACGTCTTGCCCGGTGAGCACCACCGGAATGGCCTGCGCCTGGATGGGCGTCATGGACTCGTAGCCCATTTCGGCCACGGCGCGCGCCAGCGGCTCGGCCAGCGATAGATTGGAAAAAGAACTTGTCATTTAGCCCGCTATTGTCGCACCGGTGGCCCAATAGGCGTAATTTTGAGCGTTGCCCCTGCACGACGGCAGCAGGGCACGGTCACGGGCCTCCATCAAAAGCTATATTTTTTATAGCCTTCAGCGCTTTACCCATAAGCGCTACCGCTTGTTTTTTAGAATTTTCACGCCCGCACGAAAGGCGCCCCGGCGGCGCCCACACCATACCCCAGGCAATCAGAGATTGCGGCTGGAAAACGTGTCGCAGCCCTTGACGCTGCCGTTCTGTAATCCATTGTTGAACCAGCGCTGGCGCTGGACGCTGCTGCCGTGCGTAAAGCTTTCCGGCACCACGGCACCACCGCTGGAGCGCTGCAGGGCATCGTCGCCGATCTTGGCGGCGGCGTTCATGGCCTCTTCCACGTCACCCTGTTCCAGAATCTGGCGTGCATTCTGTGCGTGGTGCGCCCACACGCCGGCAAAGCAGTCGGCCTGCAACTCCAGCCGCACCGACAGGGCGTTGTATTCGGCCTGGCTCACGCGGCCACGCATCTGGTCCACCTTGGCGCTGATGCCCAGCTGGTTCTGCACATGGTGGCCCACCTCGTGGGCAATGACATAGGCCTGGGCAAAATCGCCTGGCGCGCCCAGGCGGTTCTTGAGCGTTTCGTAAAACCCGAGATCGATGTAGACCTTCTGGTCGGCCGGGCAATAAAAAGGCCCCATGGCGGACTGGCCCGTGCCACACGCCGTGGGCGTGGCACCCCGAAACAGCACCAGGCGTGGCTCCTGGTAGGTGCCACCGCCCTGGCGAAAGAGCGCCTGCCAGACATCCTCGGTGTCGGCCAGCACGGTCGAGACAAAACGCCCCATGCTGTCATCGGCGGGCGGGCGCTGGGCGGGGCCCTGCTGCACCTGCGCCGTGGGCGCGCCGCCACCACTGAGCAGGCTCAGGATGGTGAGCGGGTTGATGCCCAGTGCCCAGCCCCCCAGCAAGGCAATGACGATGGTGCCAATGCCGATGCTGCGCCCCCCGGACACGGGCATCCCGCCGCCACCGCTGCGGCGGTCTTCCACGTTGTCGGACTCGCGATTGCCTTCCCATTTCATGCTGCAGCTCCTGTCTGTGTTGTCCCTGCGCCCGGCAGACCCAGGCCCCATCTGGCACCGTCCCCTGAACCAGCGACGGCGCCATGCCTCCCGCCATCAGCGGAGGCCCCCATGGCCCAAGGACAAGCCAGCACCCGCTTCTACAGCACACCAAGCCGGCCGCACGTTCACCGCCGAACCCGCCGCGTGGGTGCACTGCGCAGGCATTACTCTTTCAGTCCCCTGAAGTGTACGCAGTATCCCCATGGCACGGTCTGCTCAAGCGGCACGCTCAACGCTTCGCAGACCGCTTTGCACCTTGGGTGAAATGACCTGGCCGGCGAAATCGCCGCACTGCTGCGGGACAGCTCGGTGCGCACGGCTGCGGCATCCGAGGGCGATGTGCCGGCAAACGCCGCCTGCAGCGTGGGCGCCTTGGCGCAGGCCGTGGTCAGCGAACCACTGCGCGAGCAGGGAGCAGCCAGTAAGACGCCAGGCCAAACACCACGCCCCAGAATGCAGCCCCCAAGCCGAACAGCGACATACCCGACGCCGTCGCCAGGAAGGCGATGACGGACGGCTCGATGCAAGCCTCCTCACCCACCAGCAGGCGGATATTGGAGACAATGGCGCCGGTCAGCGCCAGCCCGGCCAGCGCGGCAATCAAGGCGGGGGGGAATGCGGTGAACATCTGCACAATGGCACCCGCAAAGGTCCCCCCCACCAGGTAGAAGACGCCATTGGCGATGCCGGCAACATACCGTTTGTCTGCGTCTGCATGTGCATCCCTGCCAGTGCACAGCGCCGCGGTAATGGCGGCCAAAACCACGGAAATACCACCAAAGCACGCCACAAGCAGCGAGGCCGCCCCGGTCCCGGTCACCACCGCCCTGGCAGGAACCTGGTAGCCCGCCAGCCGCAACACCGCCATGCCGGGGAGGTACTGCCCCGTCAGACTGACCAACACCAGAGGCAATGTAAAACTCAGAAAGACGCCAAGATCGAACCGGGGCATGAAAAACACCGGTCTGGCAAGCGCCAGGTCCACGGCCTGCAGGTCGGTCTTTCCCATGGTCCAGGCCACCACAAAACCGGTGAAGGCCACCGCCACGACGCTGTAGCGCGGCCACAGCCGCTTGATGGCCAGGTACGCCACCAGCATGGCGAACACCACGACAGGCGCGTCCATGCTGGCCCGAAAAGTCTGGGTGCCAAACTGGAACAGAATGCCGGCCATCATGCCCGCTGCGACGCCCTTGGGAATCAGGTTCACGATCTTCTCAAAATAGCCGGTGACGCCGATGAACATGACAATGACCGCCGCCGTCAGGTACGCGCCCACCAGCTCGGGCATCGCTGGGAAAAAGCCCAGCAGCAATGCCGACCCCGGCGCGGACCAGGCCGTGATGATCGGCATCCTGAGCCACCAGCTCAGCAACAGGCCGCTCACGCCAGCCCCCATGGAAATGGCCCAGATCCAGGAAGTCAGTTCCGCACTGGAGACATGGCCCACCTGCGCTGCCTGGATGAAAATGAGCAGGGGTCCTGCGTACGAAATCAGAACCGCCAGAAATCCGGCCGTCCAGGCCGTGATGGACCAGTCCTTGAATGCCATGGTTTACCTCTCAGCACCAAGCATGCCGATGGGATCGATGAGGGCGCCTGGTGTGTCGGCGTCGCTGCGGCATGGACGGTACCCCGACCAAAGCACAAGGACTCTGTCCATGCAATCCAGCGCCGCTTGCCACGCCTGCGGATGCGTGCGAGGGGATGGGCCGCCAGGCAAACCGTACCCCCCTCGCTTGCAATGCGGGGCGTCGACCAGGCGGGCGGCTGGGCCACACGTTACCGCCGCTCCTCGAATCAACGCGTTTGCTCGGCACGCAGGGCGTGGAGTGGAGCCTGGCGGGTGACAGGGTTTGCACGGGTTGGATGGACGCTGCCGGCGCAGCGCAGGCTGAACACCCCCATGGCCAACGCCGCGATCAAGCCAGGCACGGCAAAGAACAGGAAGTTCATTTTCAATGGCAGCGCCGCTGCCATCAACGAGCCGCCCAGCAAAGGCCCCACGATAGCCCCTGTTCGGCCCACGCCGGACGCCCAGCCCAGCCCCGTGGAACGCATCTGCAACGGGTAGAACTGGGCCGTGTTGGCATACAGCAGGATTTGGGTGCCGATGGTGGTGGCGCCGGCAATGGTGATCAGCAGATAAAGAACGGGCATGGGGCTGTTGAAACCCAGCAGCGCAATCGCCACCGTGCCCACGGCAAAGAATGCCACCACCACCTTGGGCAAGCTGAAGCGGTCGCCCAGCCAGCCACCGGCAATCGCACCCGCCATCCCGCCGAAGTTCAGTGCCAGCAGGAACGACAGGCTCGAACCCAGGCTGTAGCCGGCACCCGCCATGAGCTTGGGCAGCCACGAGCCCAAGGCATAGACCATGAGCAGACAGCAGAAGAATGCCAGCCAGATCATGATGGTGCCTGCAGCGCGCCCGTCCTTGACCAGGTCCAGCATCGGAACCCCGACACCCTTGGCATCCGTGGATACCAGGGTTGCGCCGGCGTCGATCTTCACGTCGGGGTTGACACGGGCCAGCATGTCCCGGGACTCCTTGTCCTTGCCCTGGCGCACGAGAAAACCCACGGACTCCGGCAGCTTCCACATGATCAGCGGCAACAGCAGCAGGGGCACAGCGGCGGCGTGGAACATGGCCTGCCATCCAAAACGCGGCAGAACGTAAATGCCCAGCCCGGCCGAGAGCATGCCGCCCAATGAGTACCCGCTGAACATCAGCGCCACCAGCGTGCTGCGGGCGCGCTTGGGTGCGTACTCGTTCATCAGCGCCACGGCATTGGGCATGAGGCCGCCGCAGCCCAGCCCGGCAATGAAGCGGTAGATGCCGAACTCGGCGGGCGTCTTGGCAAAGCCGTTGAGGAAAGTGGCGAGGCTGAACATCACGAAGCAGATCGCGATGCCTTTCTTGCGGCCAATGCGGTCGGCCAGCGGGCCGAAGATGAAGGCGCCGAACATCATGCCGAACAGCGCGTAGCTGCCCAGCGCTCCCGCCTGCACCGGGGTCAGAGCCCACTCGGACATCAGTGCGGGCAGCACCACGCCGTAAATGAACAGGTCGTAGCCGTCAAAAATCAGCAGCAATGCGCACAGCGCCACCACCATCCCATGGAAGCGGGTGAAACGGGCGTTGTCGATGATGGGGTTGATTTCGATTGTTTTCATATGTGTCTCCTCAAAAAAGATGGGCACGCACTCAACACACCGGCCGACAAGCGGTGTGACACCCGCGTGCAGCACAATCAGCCCTGGTCGCCACCGCCAACAGGGATGACCGTACCGGTGATGTAGGACGATTCGTCCGACGCCAGGAACAAGATGGCGGATGCCTGCTCATCCAACGTGCCGTAGCGCTTCATGAGCGTGCTGTCCACGGTCTGGTCCACGATCTGCTGGTACCAAGCCTGCTCTTTCTTGCTTTGCTTGGCGGTGTTGCGCGGAATGCGGCGGGGCGGGGCCTCGGTGCCGCCGGGGGCCACCGCATTGATGCGGATGCCGCGCTCGCCGTTCTCGAAGGCCAGGCAGGCAGTCATCGCGTTCACGCCACCCTTGGCTGCGCCATAGGGCACGCGGTTGACGCTTCGCGTGGCGATGGACGACACGTTGACGATGGCCCCCTTTTTCTTCTTGAGCATGTAGGGCAGCACGGCGCGGCAGCCCCACAGCGTGGGAAACAGCGAGCGGCGCACCTCGGCCTCGATTTCATCGGGGCTGTAGTGCTCGTAGGGCTTGGTCCAGATGGTGCCGCCCACGTTGTTCACCAGCACGTCGATGCGGCCAAAGGCCTTGTGCGTGGCCTCCGCGGCCTGCAGCGCACCCTCGAACTTTTCCAGGTCGGTCTCGATGGCGATCACGCGGGTGGTCTCGGCCAGCCTGTCGCGCAGTCCGTGCACCAGGGGGGAACGGTCCACCAGGGCCAGCGTGGCGCCCTCTTGTGCCGCCCGCTCTGCCACACGTTCACCAATGCCTTGTGCGGCTCCGGTGATCAGCATCACCTTGCCTTCGAATCGCTTGTGCATGGGTCGCTCCTCGGTCACGCCGCCACCGGTGCTGCGGTCTGCACCTGGGTGGGGGTGAACTTTTCATAGTGAAAGCTCGCAGGGGCAATGCCCGCCGCCTTGAAGTGGCGCTGCACGGCGTCCACCATGGGGGGCGGGCCGCACAGGTACACATCGACATTGCCGTCGTGCAATGCGGCAGGCGCCATGTGGTCCGTCACGTAGCCCTGGTGCGGGTGCGAGGTGGAGGCATCAGCCACACAGGTGCCGAACGTGAAGCCCGGAATGCGGCGCGCATAGCCCTCCAGGCGGTCCACCATGACCAGGTCCTGGTCGCGTGTCACGCCATACAGCATGTGGATGGGCTGGATACAGCCCTGCTGCGCCAGCGTCTCCAGCATCGACAGGAAGGGCGCCAGACCGGTGCCACCGGCCAGGAACAGCAGCGGCCGCGTGACCGGGCGCAAGTAGAAACTGCCCAGCGGGCCGGTCATCTCCAGCTTGCTGCCGGCCTGGGCGCTGGTGAGCCAGCTGCTCATCAGGCCCTCGGGTACCTGCTTGATCAGGAACGTCATGCGGCTCGCACCGGTGGCCGAGCTGAACGAGTACGAGCGGTGCTGCCCGCTGCCGGGCACGCCAATGTTGACGTACTGCCCGGGCAGGAAAGCCGGGGCATCCTCGGGCACCTCCAGTGCCAGCTCATAGGCGGAGTCGCTGTAGCGTTCCACGCCCGCCACCGTGCCGCTGAACTTCGCCGTACCCGTCTTGCAGGTCGTGGAGGGCACCGGCACCGCAATCACGCAATCGGAACGGGGGACCATCTGGCAGGTCAGCACCAGCCGCTGCCCGGCCTCCTCGGCCGTCAGCGCGTCTTCGATGTAGTCGTCGCCCAGGTCATAGGTGCCGCTCTCGGCGCGGCACTTGCAGGTGCCGCACACGCCGTCCGAGCAATCCATGGGCAGGTTGATGCGCTGGCGAAAAGCGGCGTCCAGCACTTTCTCCTGGGCGTCGCAGGTGATGAAGCGGGTCACCCCGTCTTCGAAATTCAGGGCAATACGATAGCTGCTCATTGTGGTCTCCTGGCCGCTCAGACGTGGTACACGTCAATCACCTGACGGATGTAGTCGTTCTTCAGAACGATCTTCTTGCGGGCGATGCGAAGGCGGCCTTCCACGCGCCGCAGCGTGACGAACATGGTGCCGAAGAACTCGTCGGTGGCCTTGTAGCGGTGGCTGAGTGTGTGGAAGTTGTAGCGCACGTCCACTGCATCGCCACGGTCGTCCAGCACCTCCACGTTCTGCACGGCATGGCAGGTGCGTGGCTCGGGCATGGATGCGCCGGAGCGCTCGGTCTTGATGCGGAACACCCGGTCTTCCAGCCCGTTGCGGTTGGGGTAGTAGATCAGCGAGATCTGGCTTTGGGGGTCTTCGGTCAGGCGGTCGTCATCGTCCCAGGCGGGCATCCAGTACTCGACATCCTCGGCGTGCAGCGCCAGCCATTCGTCCCACTGGCGGTCGTCCAGCAGGCGGGCTTCGTGGTACAGGAATGTGCAGATGGCGTTGTAGTCGGCGTTCATGCTGCTTCTCCCTTGCGCTCCTGTGCCACGGCCTTGCGCATCTCCTGCGCCCAGTATTCGTGCTGGCACACGAACAGGCCTTCGTCTTCGCTGCGCTCACCGCTCAGAAGGGGGTTGAGACCCATCTTGCGGGCGTTCTCGTCGGGCCCCTCGATCCACAGCGGGGCGCCGCGGCTCAGGTCGTTCCACGGTGCGGCCTTGCCGGCATAACCGTTCTGGCACGAGCGGAACTCTTCCAGGTCATCGGCCGTGCCCATGCCCGACACGTTGAAGAAGTCCTCGTACTGGCGGATACGGGTGGCACGGTCTTCTGGGCTTTCGCCCTTGACGGCGAAGCAATAGATCGTGATCTCGGTCTTGTCCACGCTGATGGGGCGTGTCACGCGGATCTGCGTGGAGAACTGGTCCATCAGGTACACGTTGGGGTACAGGCACAGGTTGCGGGTCTGCCTGACGATGAACTCGGCCTTGTCTTCACCCAGGCGCTCCTTGAGCTCCTCGCGGCGGTTGTAGACCGGGCGCACCTCGGGGTTCATGGTGTTGGTCCACAGCAGGATGTGGCCGTTCTCGAAGCCGTACACGCCACCCACGCTCTTGCTCCAGCCGTTGGCATCCACGGCCTTGGTGTCGCCTTCCTTGCGGCGGCCCATGGTGGCCGCATAGTTCCAGTGCACCGAGCTCACGTGGTAACCATCGCAGCCGTTTTCCATCTGCAGCTTCCAGTTGCCGTCGTAGATGTAGGAGGAATTGCCGCGCAGCACTTCCAGGCCTTCAGGCGCCTGGTTCACGATCTGGTCGATGATGACCTTGGTTTCACCCAGGAAATCCTGCAGCGGCTGCACATCGGGGTTGAGGCTGCCGAACAGGAAGCCCCTGTAGCTTTCAAAGCGTGCCACTTTCTTGAGATCGTGCGAGCCGTTCTTGTTGAACTGCACCGGGTACTCGGTGGTCTTCTCGTCCTTGACCTTGAGCAGCTTGCCGGTGTTGTTGAAGGTCCAGCCATGGAAGGGACACGTGAAGCTGCCCTTGTTGCCATGCTTCTTGCGGCACAGCATGGCGCCGCGATGGGCGCAGGCGTTGATCACGGCGTTGAGTTGGCCGTCCTTGCCCCGTGTGATGACGATGGGCTGGCGGCCGATGTACGTGGTGAAGTAGTCATTGATCTCGGGGATCTGGCTTTCGTGCGCCAGGTAGACCCAGTTGCCTTCGAAGATGTGCTTCATCTCCAACGCGAAGATTTCAGGGTCCGTGAAGATGTCTCGGCGGCAGCGGAAGACGCCGTTTTCCTTGTCGTCCTGCAGAGCGCCTTCGATCAGGGCTTCAACATCAGGGCGCTCGGCTGTGGTAGCGGTGGTGTTCATGGTGGGGTTCCTCAGGGTGCAGCTGTCCCCTGCTGCGCTTGGCGCGGCAGTGCAGGGGAGAAAGCAAAAGGGAGCGGGATCGGCCGGGTGGCGGGGCGCCCGGCCGCGGTGGATCAGGCCGCCAGGCGTGGGCGGTCCACGAGTTGGTTGTCCACGCCGTTGACCAACGCGCTGAGCGTGAAGTCAAAGACGATCTCGGCAAACGGGCCGTCCACGCCCTGCGCCTTCATGCTGGCGGCATCGGTGCGCTCGACCAGGGCCGGCACCAGGCCTTCGCGGGTGGCGTAGGCGAAGTCATCGTTCACCAGCGGGTCGCCGTCGATATTGATCTGCGTGGTCAGCTTGCGGTGGCCGGGCGCCGTCACGAAGAAGTGGATGTGCGCAGGGCGGTTGCCGTGGCGACCCAGCTGGTTCAGCAGGGCTTGCGTGGGGCCGTCGGGTGGGCAGCCGTAGCCCTTGGGCAGGGCAATCGCATCTAAAAAATAGAGTCAAATCCAACGACACTGCAGGGCTTGAGTAATCTGCCAAGCGCTGTTTA